>NZ_RJOG01000001.1:0-160488 GCF_003942965.1 Streptococcus mitis
TATATATGGAGGTTTATGATGAATATCTTGCTATCTAAAACTGAACAAGACTTGCTATTCTTACTGGAAGAATTAACCAAACGCCATGATTGGATAAAATTGTCCGTCTTGGCTGAGAAGCTGAATTTTTCAATCGAAGAATTACAAGAACACCTTTTTAAGCTTGAGAAATTGTTTCCTAACCTCCTGCTTCAATCAAGAAAAAAAGGCATTCAATTGCAGTTTGACTTCCAAAACACCTTGGATCCCAATATTGCGATTTTTAAGCAATCTGAAACCTACTCTGTTTTGAACCGTCTATTTTTCAAAGAGGGACAATCGCTTGAGCAAATATGTCAGGCACTTTCCACTAATCAAGAGCAGATTGAGGAAATCATTCATCGTATCAACACTAAGCTTCCGCAACACTATGGCATCAGCATCCAACCCTCCCCTTTAGTCATGGTAGGAACCGAAGAGGATATTCGTGCATTTTATCTAGACTATTTTAGCCAAAGTTACAGTTTTCTGGATTGGCCCTTCCCTTCTATTTCTGAAGAATCACTCACTAACTTGATTCAGCTATTTTTGGACGCCCAACAAGTTTCACCCAACCTCAGTAGTTTACGGCAAATCAAATATACTCTAGCTATCAATCTGGAGCGCTTTAATAAGAGTCATTTGATTGAAAATCCTACTCCTCTTTTAACCAGTCACTACAGCACCCTCATGCAAATTCCGCAGTTTGAACAAGATATCAAAAAGCTGGCTAAAAAACTTCACTTTGAACCGAAAAAGGAGACGCTAGAACAGCTATTTTCAAATTCAGTAAAGTCTCCTCAAATTACAAACAATCGCAGCAATGAAGCACTGGGTGATATTCATCATATCCAAAAATCTTACCGTTTATTGAGCCAAATACTAGAAGAACTAGCTAAAGAATTTCACCTACAGATTGAAAATCGCGAGGAATTGATTTGGCTCCTCCACTACACTGCCCAATCTGATTTCTTCCATTTACTCAGTAACCAGTCTCTCGACAGACAGAAATCCCAAATTTTAAGCAGTTATCAAGTAGAATTTCCAAAACTATTTGAAGTAAGTCAACACAAATTCCAATCTTACCTGACTGAAATGGGGTTAGAAAATCACCCAAGTAAGCTACAAGAACTTGTCTACACCTTTTCTATCCAAGGGCAACGAATTTTAGTCCAACTGCTTCAAAAACTTCCCAAAATCCGTGTTTTGATTATTAGTCATCTGGATAGTCATCACGCACAAAATCTAATCGACACCCTAACTCACTACGGCAATAATCTCTATCTCTTTGATTCTTGGGAAGAATCTGCTATTTCATTCTCAATTCTCAATCAAATTCCTCACGATATTGTTATCACTACCTTTCCTGTCACCAACTCTCCTAAACCAATTATCTATAATCATAACTTCTCTACTTCAGAGTTATTCCACCATCTTCACCTTCTGGCTTCTCAAATTCATAAAGAAAGACTGGCTGAATCGTAACAAAATTTGTTGCGATTTTTCTTTTAGTTTAATTTTAGGAAAACGCTTGCATCTTATTTTACTAAGTGCTATACTGATATAGAAATTTATTGATTGGAGAATCATTATGAGAAAAACACCATCTCACACTGAGAAAAAAATGGTTTACAGCATCCGCTCCCTCAAAAATGGAACTGATTCTGTCCTTATTGGAGCAAGCCTTGTTCTGCTTGCCATGGCTACACCAACTATCTCAGCCAACGAAAATACACCAACCACTAACGAACCCAGCAACAGAAATACAACCTCCCTTACTCAACCTCTTACTGATGCAATAAACATCGCTGGCAAGAACGAAAGCGATTTTTCTTCACATGATAGTGCAAACGCTTCCCTAGAGAAAAAAGAAGAAAAACCTGCAACAGAGGCAACCACTCCTGCTGCAAGCCCTGCTGATTCAGCACCACAAACCGAACAAGATCGTTCAAGCGATCCAACTACTTCTACTACGACTGAAACTAAGGCAGAAGAGCCAATCGAAGACAATTACTTCCGTATCCACGTCAAAAAACTTCCTGAAGAAAACAAGGATGCTCAAGGACTATGGACTTGGGATGATGTTGAAAAACCTTCTGAAAACTGGCCTAACGGAGCCTTGTCCTTCAAGGATGCCAAAAAAGATGACTATGGCTACTACCTAGATGTCAAATTAAAGGGAGAACAAGCCAAGAAAATTAGCTTCCTCATAAATAATACAGCTGGGAAAAATCTAACCGGCGATAAATCGGTAGAAAAACTGGCACCAAAGATGAATGAGGCTTGGTTGGACCAAGATCACAAGGTTTTCTCTTACGAGCCACAACCTGCAGGAACTATTCGTGTCAACTACTACCGCACAGATGGCAACTATGACAAGAAATCTCTCTGGTACTGGGGAGATGTGAAAGAACCAAGTAGTGGTGAATGGCCTAACGGAACAGACTTTACAGCTACAGGCAAATATGGTCGCTATATCGATATTCCACTCAAAGATGCAGCTAAAGACCTTGGATTTTTATTACTAGACAGAAACAAACAAGGAGACGATGTGAAAATCCGTAAAGAAGATTATAAGTTCACAGATTTAAAAAATCATAGCCAAATTTTCCTAAAAGACGATGATGAATCGATTTACACAAATCCATACTATGTCCATGATATCCGTATGACAGGGGCTCAGCACGTAGGAACTTCTAGCATTGAAAGTAGTTTTTCAACACTAGTCGGTGCTAAAAAAGAGGATATCCTCAAACACTCCAACATCACTAATCACCTAGGAAATAAAGTAGCTATCACCGATGTTGCAATCGATGAAGCTGGTAAGAAAGTGACCTACAGTGGAGATTTCTCGGACACAAAACATCCTTATACTGTTAGCTACAATTCCGACCAATTCACTACCAAAACAAGCTGGCGTCTGAAAGATGAGACTTACAGTTATGATGGCAAACTTGGAGCTGACCTCAAAGAAGAAGGAAAACAAGTTGATTTGACCCTTTGGTCACCAAGTGCTGATAAGGTTTCGGTCGTCGTCTACGACAAGAATGACCCTGACAAAGTGGTTGGAACTGTCGCTCTTGAAAAAGGTGAAAGAGGAACTTGGAAACAAACTCTAGATAGCACAAATAAATTAGGAATCACAGATTTCACCGGATACTATTATCAATACCAAATCGAGCGTCAGGGAAAAACTGTTCTTGCACTCGATCCTTACGCTAAATCCCTCGCTGCTTGGAATAGTGACGATGCCAAGATTGACGATGCCCATAAAGTGGCTAAAGCTGCCTTTGTAGATCCAGCTAAACTAGGACCTCAAGACTTGACTTATGGTAAGATTCACAACTTCAAGACTCGTGAAGATGCCGTTATCTATGAAGCTCATGTGCGTGACTTCACTTCAGATCCCGCCATCGCAAAAGACTTGACCAAACCATTTGGGACTTTTGAAGCCTTTATTGAAAAACTAGACTATCTCAAAGACTTAGGTGTGACCCACATCCAGCTCCTTCCAGTCTTGTCTTACTACTTTGTCAATGAATTGAAGAACCATGAACGCTTGTCTGACTATGCTTCAAGCAACAGCAACTACAACTGGGGATATGACCCTCAAAACTACTTCTCCTTGACTGGTATGTACTCAAGCGATCCTAAAAATCCAGAAAAACGAATCGCAGAATTTAAAAACCTCATCAACGAAATCCACAAACGTGGCATGGGAGCTATCCTAGATGTCGTTTATAACCATACAGCCAAGGTCGATATCTTTGAAAATTTAGAGCCAAACTACTACCACTTTATGGATGCTGATGGTACACCTCGCACTAGCTTTGGTGGTGGACGCTTAGGAACAACCCACCATATGACCAAACGGCTCCTAGTTGACTCTATCAAATATCTGGTTGATACCTACAAAGTAGATGGATTCCGCTTCGATATGATGGGAGACCATGATGCCGCTTCTATCGAAGAAGCGTACAAGGCTGCACGCGCCCTCAATCCAAACCTAATCATGCTTGGTGAAGGTTGGAGAACCTATGCTGGTGATGAAAATATGCCTACTAAAGCTGCTGACCAAGATTGGATGAAACATACCGATACTGTAGCAGTCTTCTCAGACGACATCCGTAACAACCTCAAGTCTGGTTATCCAAACGAAGGTCAACCTGCCTTTATCACAGGTGGCAAGCGTGATGTCAACACCATCTTTAAAAATCTCATTGCTCAGCCAACCAACTTTGAAGCTGACAGCCCTGGAGATGTTATCCAATACATCGCAGCCCATGATAACTTGACCCTCTTTGACATCATCGCCCAGTCTATCAAAAAAGACCCAAGCAAGGCTGAGAACTATGCTGAAATCCACCGTCGTTTGCGACTTGGAAACCTCATGGTCTTGACAGCTCAAGGAACTCCATTTATCCACTCTGGTCAGGAATATGGTCGCACCAAACAATTCCGTGACCCAGCCTACAAGACTCCAGTAGCAGAGGATAAGGTTCCAAACAAATCTCACTTGTTGCGTGATAAGAACAGCAATCCATTTGACTATCCTTACTTCATCCATGACTCTTACGATTCGAGCGATGCTATTAACAAGTTTGACTGGACCAAGGCTACAGATGGAAAAGCATATCCTGAAAATGTCAAGAGCCGTGACTATATGAAAGGGTTGATTGCCCTTCGTCAATCTACAGATGCCTTCCGACTTAAGAGTCTTCAAGATATCAAAGACCGTATCCGCCTCATCACTGTCCCAGGCCAAAATGGCGTGGAAAAAGAGGATGTAGTGATCGGTTACCAAATCACTGCTCCAAACGGTGATATCTACGCAGTCTTTGTCAATGCTGACGAAAAAGCCCGCGAATTTAATTTGGGAACTGCCTTTGCCCACCTCAGAA
This sequence comes from Streptococcus mitis, assembly GCF_003942965.1. Classification (GTDB taxonomy): domain Bacteria; phylum Bacillota; class Bacilli; order Lactobacillales; family Streptococcaceae; genus Streptococcus; species Streptococcus mitis_BH. The sequence goes on from NZ_RJOG01000001.1 coordinate 4,920, forward strand.
ATGCTGAAGTTTTGGCAGATGAAAACCAAGCAGGACCAGTAGGAATTGCCAACCCGAAAGGACTTGAGTGGACTGAAAAAGGCTTGAAATTAAATGCCCTTACAGCTACTGTTCTTCGAGTCTCTCAAGGCGGTGCCATTGTTGCCCCAGCTATGGAAGAAAAACCAGAATTTGACCTTTCTAGCTTAAAACAAGAACACGGTCAAAATAATGTCCAGGACAATATTCCAAACCGAGTAGTCAAACCGGAACAGCAAACTCCAGCTCCACAAACTAAACCTGATTCTGCAAAACCAGATGCAAAAGTAGCTGATGCGGAAAATAAACCTAGCCAAGCTACAGCTGATTCACATACTGAACAACCAGCACAAGAAGCACAAGCATCATCTGTAAAAGAGGCGGTTCAAAACGAATCAGTAGAAAACTCTAGCAAAGATAATACACCTTCACCCCTAGCTAAACAAGCTGAACTTCCAAATACAGGAACCAAAAACGATCACAAACTCCTGTTTGCAGGAATCAGCATTCTTGCCCTTCTAGGTCTCGGGTTCTTACTAAAAAACAAAAAAGAGAACTAAACTAGCCCTCCTATAGAACAATCCCCCAAGCCTTGACGCTCGGGGGATTGATTTTTGTACAATATTTATCGTCATAATAAATTTGAGTAGTTTTTATTAAGCCTCTTTCATGGCAAAGTAAGCCCGGACTTTGGGTGCCACTTGCGTTCCGAAGAGTTCAATAGCTCTCAGGACTTGTTCATGAGGCATAGAACCAAGAGGTAGGTGCAACATAAAGCGGTCCAAACCTAAATCCTCAATCATACGAATCAATTTTTCTGCCACCTGATCTGGATTGCCCACAAACATAGCACCATTTGGCCCAACTTGCTCCAAATATTGCTCATAACTCAATTCATGCCAGTGGGGACGGTCTTTGGAAATAGCATCCACCACTTGCTTGGTCGGATGGAAATAATCTTTCACGGCCTGCTCGCTATCTTCAGCAATCCATCCCCAAGAATGAGCTCCAACCTTTAGTTCCTGACTGGCATGGCCCGCTTCGCTCGCAATATCACGATAAGCCTGAATCAACTTTTTAAAATAACGAGGGTTACCACCAATAATTGCATAGACAATCGGTAGGCCCGCCTGAGCAATCTTCACCGTTGATTCGACATGACCACCTGTCGCTATCCACAAGGGCAATTTATCCTGAACTGGACAAGGATAGACTTCTTTGCCAGCAATCGTTTGAGTCAATCGACCTTGCCAGTCTAGCTTGGTCTTTTCATTGACTAACTGAAGCAAGTCTAATTTCTCATCAAAGAGAGCTTCGTAGTCTTTCAAATCATATCCAAACAAGGGAAAAGATTCCGTGAAAGAACCCCTTCCGGCCATAATCTCCGCACGTCCATTTGACAAAGCATCGATAGTGGCATACTGTTGGAACAAGCTAATCGGATCCATACTTGAGAGAATGCTGACTGCGCTGGTTAAACGGATTTTTTTGGTATTGACTGCCCCAGCTGCCAGGACAATCTCTGGGGCTGACACTGCAAAATCCGCTCGATGGTGCTCACCAATCCCATATACATCCAAACCAACCTTGTCAGCTAGTTCAATCTCTGCCACCAACTGGCGAATACGTTCGGCATGACTGTAAGTCTGTCCAGTCCCTTCAAGCTCCGTTGTTTCCCCAAATGTTGAAATTCCCAATTCTACCATTATGATTCTCCCTGTCTACCTCTGTCCTTCAATTTGAAAAATTATTCTAACACGAATCTTGAGTACAAGCAACCAATTTGCTTACAAGAAAAAGCCTAGATAACTAGACTTTTTTAGCTTATTCTACCGTTACTGACTTAGCAAGGTTACGTGGTTTATCCACATCAAGACCACGGTGGAGTGTTGCAAAGTAAGCGACTAATTGCGTTGGCACGACCATTGAAATTGGTGAGAGGTAAGAGTGGACGGTCGTAAGAACGATGTCGTCTGTATCTTTGGCAACATTTTCTTCTGCAATAGTGAGAACCTTGGCACCACGGGCTGCGACCTCTTGGATATTTCCACGAGTGTGGTTGGCAAGGACTGGATCTGACAAGAGTGCCAAAACAGGCGTTCCTTCTTCAATCAAGGCAATGGTTCCGTGCTTGAGTTCTCCTGCCGCAAAGCCTTCACACTGAATGTAAGAAATCTCTTTGAGTTTGAGACTTGCTTCCATGGCTACATAGTAATCTTGACCACGTCCAATGTAAAAGGCATTGCGAGTTGTTTCAAGAAGCTCACGAACCTTGGCTTCGATGGTTTCTTTCTCTGAAAGAGTTGATTCGATAGACTGAGCTACGATTGACAACTCATGAACTAAATCAAAGGCTTGCGCTTTGGCATTGCCATTTACTTCTCCGACTGCTTTTGCAAGGAAGGCAAGGGCTGCGATTTGCGCTGTATAAGCCTTGGTTGAGGCTACGGCAATTTCAGGTCCTGCATGAAGAAGCATGGTATGGTTAGCTTCACGTGAAAGGGTTGAACCTGGCACGTTTGTCACTGTCAAGCTTGGAATTCCCATTTCATTAGCCTTGACCAAAACCTGACGGCTATCCGCTGTTTCACCAGACTGGCTGATAAAGATGAAAAGTGGTTTCTTGCTAAGAAGTGGCATACCATAGCCCCACTCAGATGAGATTCCAAGTTCAACTGGTGTATCTGTCAATTCTTCCAACATCTTCTTAGAAGCAAATCCTGCGTGGTAAGATGTTCCAGCTGCAAGGATGTAGATGCGATCTGCATCTTGAACAGCTTTGATGATAGCTGGGTCTACGACAACTTGACCAGCCTCATCTGTATAGGCTTGGATGAGTTTACGCATAACAGTTGGTTGCTCATCAATCTCTTTAAGCATGTAGTAAGGGTAAGTCCCCTTACCGATATCTGACAAGTCTAGCTCAGCAGTGTAGCTAGCACGCTCACGACTATTGCCATCATAGTCTTGCACTTCGACGCTATCAGCCTTGACAATTACCAACTCTTGGTCATGAATTTCCATATATTGGTTGGTTTCACGAATCATAGCCATAGCATCTGAGCAGACCATGTTATAGCCTTGTCCAAGACCAATCAAAAGTGGTGATTTGTTCTTAGCCACGTAGATGACTTCAGGATCTTGTGAGTCAACCAAGGCAAAGGCATAAGAACCACGGATGATATGAAGGGCTTTTTTGAAAGCTTCAAGAACTGACAAGCCATCTTCTTCCGCAAATTTTCCAATCAAGTGAACGGCGATTTCAGTATCTGTTTGCCCTTTGAAGTGGTGACCTGCAAGGTATTCTTCCTTGATTTCAAGATAGTTCTCAATCACCCCATTGTGAACCAAGACAAAACGTTCTGTCTCAGAGCGATGTGGGTGAGCATTGTCTTCAGTTGGTTTCCCGTGAGTTGCCCAACGAGTATGTCCGATACCAGTTGTTCCCTCAACACCAGCTGTCTTGGCAGACAATTCTGCAATACGACCAACAGCCTTGACTAGATGGTTTTCAGCACCACCTAGGACAAAAATCCCCGCAGAATCATAACCACGGTATTCGAGCTTTTCAAGCCCTTGAATCAAAATATCAGTTGCATTTGTGTTTCCAACAACACCAACAATTCCACACATAGTATATACGACACAGACAAGCTGTGCTTTCTCCTTAAAATTGGTATAGTCTAATTCCTCTTTTATAGAATCAGCAAAAACAGTATATACTTGTTTCTTTCACTTGTCAAGAGTAAAAATTGGTATAGTTCAAATTACGCTCCTGTAAGCAAAAGACTCTGACCAATTAGGATAATCAGTCAGAGTCCTTTTTAAAATCCATTATTATCGCTTAATTCCTTGAACCAGTGCCCTGATTTCTTCAGACGACGTTCTTGCGTTTCCAAGTCTAATTCGACCAAACCATAGCGATTTTTATAGCTATTGAGCCATGACCAACAGTCAATAAAAGTCCAGATTAAATATCCTTTACAATTGGCTCCGTCTTCAATGGCACGGTGAAGTTCACGAAGATGACCTTTTACAAAGTCAATACGATAATCATCTTGGATCATTCCATCTTGACGGAATTTTTCTTCCCCTTCAACACCCATACCATTCTCAGTCAACATCCACTCGATATTACCATAATTTTCCTTGATATTTTGGGCAATGTCATAAATCCCTTGCTCATAAATTTCCCAGCCACGATGAGGATTGATTTTACGTCCAGGCATCACATAAGGCTCGTAAAAATGTTCTGGTAAGAGTGGACTCTCTGGATTCTTAGCAAATCGAGGCGCCATAACACGCAAAGGTTGATAGTAGTTGACACCAAGGAAGTCCACCGTATTGTCACGAATGAGCTCCAACTCCTCCTCTGTAGCATCAGGCAAGAGACCGTGTTCATGCAAGATTTCTACCAACTCCTGTGGATAAGTACCCAAAACGGACGGATCTAAGAAAGATTGGGCCTGAAAAAGGTCCGCAATACGAGCAGCCTTGACATCAGCAGGATGCTGGCTACGTGGATAAGCCGGTGTCAAGTTTAAGACAATCCCAATCTTAGCATCAGGCAAGAGTTCATGGCAGGCCTTGACCGTCCGACTGCTAGCCAATTGTGTATGATAAGCTACTTTAACGGCTGCCTCTGCATCCACCTTATGTGGATAATGGGCATCGTAAAAATAGCCAAATTCTACTGGAACGATTGGCTCGTTAAAGGTAATCCATTGATCCACTAAATCTCCATAAGTCTCAAAACAAAAACGAGCATAGTCTTCATAGGCTGAAACAATCGCCTTATTTTCCCAACCATCACCATCCTCTTGAAGGGCAAAAGGCAAATCAAAATGATAAAGATTGACTAAAAGACGAATCCCTTTGGCCTTAATAGCCTCAAAAACCTTACGGTAAAAGTCTACACCTTGAGGATTGACTTCCCCACGCCCTTGTGGAAAAATCCGTGACCACTGAATAGAAGTCCGAAAGGCCGTGTGACCAGTTTCTAACAAGAGGTCAATATCCTTTTCCCAGTTTTCATAAAAGGTTGATGTTTTATCTGGACCAATCCCATTATAGTAACGATTTGGCTCCACTTGGTACCAATAATCCCAGAGATTATCTCCCTTACCGTCACCAGCTATACGTCCTTCTGTCTGTGGCCCAGAAGTAGAGGATCCCCAGACAAAATCCTTTGGAAATCTTAGCATACATTTACCTCTTTATCTACTCATTTTTCCCATTATACAGAAAAAACAAGGCAAAAACTAGTTACATTTTTTCCTTGTTTTTCTTCTGATTATAGTTTTTATTTCTTGCTGAGGATTTCAAGCGTTTCAAGCAAGTTATCTGCATGAACCTCGATGGTGTCACCAGTCGCTTTAATCTTCACTTCTACGATTCCATCGGCTGCTTTTTTACCAACAGTGATACGGATTGGCAATCCAATCAAGTCGCTGTCGCTAAATTTGACTCCGACACGTTCGTTACGGTCGTCTGTCAAGACTTCGTAACCTGCTCCCATCAAACTTGTTTCAAGTTTTTCTGTCAAGGCTTGCGCTTCTTCGTCCTTGACATTGACAGTGATCAAGTGCACATCAAATGGTGCCAATTCTTTAGGGAAGTTGATTCCCCAAGCGTAACGGTATTCACCTTTTGGCGTTTTGTTAACAAAGAGGCGAGCGTGTTGCTCCATCACTGCTGAAAGGAGACGGCTGACACCGATACCGTAACATCCCATGATAATTGGCACAGCACGGCCATTTTCATCCAAAACATCTGCTCCCATGCTTGCTGAATAGCGAGTGCCAAGTTTGAAGATGTGACCAATTTCGATACCACGCGCAAAGTTAAGGACACCTTGTCCGTCTGGAGAAATTTCCCCCTCACGAACTTCACGGATATCCACATATTCTGCAGTAAAATCACGGCCTGGGTTCACACCAGTCAAGTGGTAGCCATCTTCGTTAGCACCGACAACTGCATTGCGAACATCTTGCACTTTACGATCTGCAATAATTTTAACATTATCTGGCAAACCAACTGGGCCAAGTGAACCGAATCCCGCTTGAACAAGATTCGCCACTTCTTCTTCACTAGCAATGTCAAAGAAATCTGCTCCCAAGTGGTTTTTCAACTTGACTTCGTTGAGTTGGTCATTTCCAACTAGAAGGGCTGCAACAAACTCACCATCTGCCATGTAGAAGAGGGTTTTAATCGTTTGTTCTTCTGGAACGTTGAGGAAGGCTGCAACTTCATCGATTGATTTAACATCTGGTGTTGCAACACGAGTCACTTCTTCTTCAGCGACAACACGGTTGCTTGGTTTGTACTCATTTGTTGCCATTTCCAAGTTAGCCGCATAGCTAGATTCACTTGAGTAAGCAATGGTATCTTCACCAGAAACCATCCATTTGAGCAATTCTGCCTTGATTTCTTCTTGCACTTCTGCAGGAATTTCGTCAAATGTGGCAACTGACTTGTCCAAGACAACCCAGCGGTCAAGGTCTGTACGAGCAGGAGTAATGGCCATAAATTCTTGGCTGTCCTTACCACCCATGGCTCCACCGTCACCAATGATAGCCTTGAAATCTAAACCACTACGAGTGAAAATACGCTCATAAGCAGCCTTGTACTCATCGTAAACACTGTCCAAGCTATCATAGTTAGCGTGGAAACTGTAAGCATCCTTCATGATAAACTCACGTGTACGGAGAAGTCCATTACGTGGGCGTTTTTCATCACGATACTTAGGCTGGATTTGGTAAAGGTTAAGTGGCAATTGCTTGTAAGACTTAACAGAATCACGGACAATAGCTGTAAAGGTTTCTTCGTGAGTTGGACCTAGGATAAAGTCTGATTTTTCACGGTTTTTTAGTTTGTAAAGATCCTCACCATAAGTTTCGTAACGACCTGATTCGCGCCACAATTCTGCACTGAGAAGGGCAGGAGCCAACATCTCAACGGCACCAATCTTATCAAATTCTTGGCGCATGATATTTTTGGCTTTTTCAATCACACGGTTGGCAAGTGGTAAGTAAGAATAAACACCTGCTGAAACTTGGCGAACATAACCAGCTCGCAACATAAGAGCGTGGCTGATAACTTGAGCATCGCTTGGCATTTCGCGAAGCGTTGGGATAGGCATTTTACTTTGTTTCATAATATTCCTCGATTATCTAAAAAAGAGTCGCATGATGTCATTCCAGGTCACAGCAATCATCAAGACAACCATGATGACCACTCCGGCCAAGGTGACATAGGTTTCAATTTCTTGTTTCAATGGTTTGCGGCGAATGGCTTCTAGGATATTGAGCACAATCTTACCACCATCCAGGGCTGGAATCGGAATAAGATTAAAAATCCCAATATTGATGGAAATTATTGCCAAGAAGTACAAGACATTCTCAATTCCATTTTTAGCAGCATCACTACTTGCCTTAAAGATGGCAACAGGTCCACCTAGCTTGTTCAAATCCGGTTGGAAAATCAGATTTTTCAGTTCTGAGAGAATTCGGAGGGCCGAGTCAGCAGCAGTTGTAAAACCACCTACAAACATAGATATAAAATCTGACTTAATCCCCGGTTGAACACCTAGAAGGTAACGGCCTTGACTTTCTTCCGGACTAACAGTGACTTGTTTGTCACTACCATTTTCAGAAATAATCACATCCAAGGTCGGGGCCGTCTTATCTTTGGTTTCTGATTCCACAGCCTGAATCAAACTTTCCCAGTTGCTAACCTCATGTGAGCCAATTTTGGTAATTTGTGCCGTTTCTGGTACTCCCACCTTAGCCAAGGCCCCTTGGGGCATAATATGGAACTGGTTGGTATCGACATCTCTGACACCACCCTGCATGAAGATTAAAATCCAGAAAACAACAACCCCTAAGATAAAGTTGTTCATAGGGCCTGCAAAATTAGTAATGAGTTTCCCCCAGATAGTCGCATTTTGATATTGAACATCTAAAGGTGCAATCCGAACCTCAGTACCGTCTGCTTCCACAACCGTTGCATCGTGATCCACTGCAAATGTTTTTTCTTCTTCCAGAACCAGTCCTTTGATAAAGAGCTTGTCTTCAAAGTCAAATTGGGTCACCTGCATAGGAAGAGCTGTTTGATCCAATTTTTTACCTGAGAGATTGATGCGTTTAACCTTACCATCATCAGTAAGCGTCAAACTGACAGGAGTTCCTGTCTTAATTTCAGTTGTATCATCACCCCAACCGGCCATACGGACATAGCCACCCAGAGGCAAGATTCGAATGGTATAGGCCGTTCCATCCTTGCCAATATGAGCAAAGATTTTGGGTCCCATACCGATGGCAAATTCACGCACTAGAATCCCTGATTTCTTGGCAAAGTAGAAATGTCCGAACTCGTGCACCACTACAATAATCCCAAAAACCAGAATAAAGGTTAAAATTCCGAGCATAGTATTTCCTCCGTCTTTTGATTAAAAGAGTCCAAACAAGTGCATAATTGGAAATACAAGCAACATACTATCGAAACGATCCAAAACACCACCATGTCCAGGGATAAATTTCCCAGAATCCTTGACACCAAAATGACGTTTGATCGAACTTTCTAGTAAATCACCAAATTGTCCAGCAATGCTAAAGAAAATAGCAAAGACCGACATCTTGTAAATTCCATACGGAAGAGCAACTGTTCTGTCAAACATCATAAAGATGATGGTTACTAAAATAGCGCCTAAAATACCACCCAAGGCACCCTCAAAGGTTTTATTTGGAGAAACCGTTGGAGCCAGTTTCCGTTTCCCAAAGTTCATCCCAGCAAGATAGGCACCACTGTCGGTAGCCCAGACGATACACAAGGCTAATAGTGCCTTATCTAAACCTGCAATTCTAGCATCTAATAGAGCATTAAAACCAAAGCCCACATAGAAACTCATAGCAAGAGGGAAAACAGCATCCTCAATCGTATAAGACTTGCTAAAAACAGTCGTTCCTAACATAATTGAAATCAAAACACTATAAGCAACAACATTCCCATCAACTGGTAAAAAAGTCAGATAATTCTCCAAGGGAATGGTCAAAGCAAAGGTTGCAAAGAGGGTCAAGAGACCCTCCATCGTCATGGTCTCTAGACCTCTCATCTTCAAAAGTTCATGCATGGCTAGCATGGCTATGATTCCAATTGCTATCTGAAGCAAGAGGCCACCAATCATTAAAATTGGTAGGAAAATAGCCAGGGCAATCCCTGCAAACAAGGTTCTTTTCTGTAAATCCTGTGTCATATTACCTCCTAAACTCCTCCAAATCTGCGGTGACGACGATTGTAGGCAAGAATAGCTTCCTGCAAGGCTGCCTCGTCAAAATCAGGCCATAAGGTATCTGTAAAATAGAGCTCACTATAAGCTCCCTGCCATGGAAGGAAATTGCTCAAACGCAATTCTCCACTAGTACGGATAATCAAGTCTGGGTCTCGTAAGTCCTTAGGCAAATGCTGGGTAAAGAGATAGTTGCCAATCAATTCCTCTGTGATGTCACCTGGGTTGATTTTGGCATCTAACACATCCTGAGAAATCAACTTAAGAGCCTGTGTAATCTCAGCACGTCCACCATAGTTGAGGGCAAAATTAAGAATCAAACCTGTGTTGTTCTTAGTCAATTCCTCAGCCTTGGTCAGAGCTTCAAAGGTTTGCTTAGGCAGGCGGTCTGTCTCCCCAATCATTTGAATCTTAACATTATTCGCATGCAGTTCTGGAACATAATTATCATAAAACTCTACTGGCAAGTTCATGATAAACTTGACTTCCTGATCTGGACGGGTCCAGTTTTCCGTAGAAAAAGCATAGACCGTAATAACCTTAACGCCTAGTTTGTTAGCGGCCTTGGTCACAGTTTGCAATGCTTCCATGCCCGCCTTATGTCCGAAGACTCGCGGTTGCATACGTTTTTTAGCCCAACGGCCATTGCCATCCATGATGATGCCGATATGAGCAGGAACCTGTGTCGGAACCTCTACTTCCACAGCCTTATCTTTCTTAAAAAATCCAAACATGATCTTATTCCTATTCAAAAATCTATCGTTTCATTATACCATATTTCCCTATTTTCTTCTATCACTAAGCTATTTATACTCTTCGAAAATCTCTTCAAACCACGTCAGCTCTATCTGCAACCTCAAAACAGTGTTTTGAGCAACCTGCGGCTAGCTTCCTAGTTTGCACTTTGATTTTCATTGAATATTATTCTCAGGCACCAAGCCCATTTTTCAAAAAAATAAGCCGCCTGATTGGGCGACTCTATTTTTATAGGGAGATTATTATGAAAAAGTTTTAGGAGTTTAAGTTAAGGTCTTCTTAACTTATGAACTTAGTATACACTTCCTAGCTTAAAGTTTCCTTAAGTATTTTTAAAAATCAAATTTTTCCATTTCTCCTGCCAATTTTTCTTGGATAAACGTGTTTGATAGAGTTCCATTCGGTCTTCATTCTCTAAAAAATGAGGAGTTGGACGAACTTGAAAATTCACAATATCCTCGAGTCCATAAGGGGTAAAAAATTCTAAAGCAGAGTCTTCATTCAAACGGAGCCCAACCGCCGTACACCGTTCTGGATACTTACTCATAGCATCACGAGAGCTAGTATAGGGCGCAGTATGAGGACTGTGCTGGTGCATATAGACCTGATTTTTCAATTCCCACTGGTACTGAGGAAAATCCGCTCTCAACTTGTTCTCTATAGCCAGCGTTTCTTCATAACTCACATCTGTATCAAAGAAAATGACATCAACATCTGTTTCACAGTCAAAAGGTGGTCTGTCTGACAAGAGATTCCAGATGAAATTTCTGACAGAACCTGCTGCCAACCACGAGTCTTTCAGACCAAGATTTCGGATGATAGTCAGAATAGCCATCATATCCGGATTTTCTCTAAATGCATCTAGAATTTCTTGCTCATTTTTCATTGTATTCATACCCTAAATGTTCGTAAGCCTTAGCGGTCGCAACTCGTCCTGAACGAGTTCGCATGATAAAGCCTTTCTGGATCAGGTAAGGTTCGTACATATCCTCAACCGTCTCACGCTCTTCAGCGATATTCACAGAAAGAGTTCCTAGACCGACAGGACCGCCGCCATATATCTCAATCATGGTGCGAAGGATTTTCTGGTCCACATAGTCCAAGCCTTCATGGTCAACATCCAGCATAGTCAGAGCCTTATCGGTAATAACATCATCGATAACCCCATTTCCCATAATCTGGGCAAAATCCCGTACACGCTTGAGGAGACGATTGGCAATACGAGGGGTCCCACGACTACGTAGGGCCAACTCAGATGCTGCCTCATGGGTGATTTCCATCTCAAAAATATCTGCCGTCCGCTCGACAATTTCTGTCAAGTCAGCATGAGCATAATACTCCATATGTCCCGTAATCCCAAAACGTGCCCGTAGAGGATTTGACAGCATACCAGCCCGAGTCGTCGCACCAATCAAGGTAAAAGGTGGCAACTCCAAATGAACGCTGCGACTGCCTTCACCAGCACCAATCATGATATCAATGTAGAAGTCCTCCATGGCACTATAAAGCACCTCTTCCACAGACATGGGCAAGCGATGAATCTCATCAATAAAAAGGACATCCCCAGGCTCTAAGTCATTCAAAATCGCTACCAGATCTCCGGCTTTTTCAATGACTGGACCCGAAGTCTGCTTGATATTGACACCTAGTTCGTTGGCAATAACAAAAGCCATGGTCGTTTTTCCCAAGCCTGGAGGCCCGAATAAGAGCACATGATCCAGCGCTTCATCCCGCATTTTGGCAGCCTCGATAAAGATTTGGAGCTGGTCCTTGACCTTGTCCTGCCCAATATATTCACGTAAGTACTGAGGACGGAGCGTGCGTTCTACTAACTCCTCATCCCCCATTATCTCATTATCTAAAATTCTACTCATGGCTCTATTATATCAAAAAACAAAGCCACAAACAAAAAAGCCACTGGATTGGTGCCTCCCGAGTTTAACACTTATGTGGAATAATATTCTACGGCACTACTACACCACCTACGAAAGGAGGTGAGATAGCCCATGATGGAATTAGTACTCAAAACTATCATCGAACCAATTGTGGTCGGTGTCGTTCTTCGATTAGTCGATAAATGGCTAAACGAGGACAAATAGTGTCAAAAAAGACCCCAAGCTTATTTGGTCGTGAGCTTGGAGTCTTTTCTAGCCTATGATATAGAACTAATCCTTAATTCCTCTCCATTATCCTACAGTTCACAAATTTTGTCAAATGTTTATATTCTCGACTTTTCAAGCTTTAACCACTGTACAACAAAACGGTCAAGATTAAGAGAAAGTTAGGGATTCTATCAATTTCATAAAAATTTTGATTTCGTAAACGAAGAGACAAGCTTACATGTCACTCCTCATTTAATACGCCACTACTGGACAAGTAAAATCGTCATTACAATAGTTCCATTCCTTCAATTAACAGTCACCTACAATCAAATTAAGGTTGAATTCACTTAAATAGCAACAGACCTATTTCTTAGTCATATTCGCTAAAAAGATTCCCGCCAATTCCCCGACCAAAATCAGAAAAATATCGAAAAATGATTTTTAGAATAGTCCCCAAAAGTCTGAAATAGAGCCAAAAAACTCCACCTGATTGGGTGGAGTCAAGGGAGATTATTATGAAAAAGAAAAGTTTAGGATTTTATTAAATAAAGTTAGGAGGTCTTTATTTAATAACTATATGATACAAGACGAAACTTAAAACTAGCTTAACTTTTCTCAAATTCTACCATTTTTAAAAAAATTTCTATCAGCATCACCTCACCCTACAAAAAAGCCACCTGATTGGGTGACTTCATTAGGAGATTATGATGAAAAAAGTTTTAGGATTTCATTAAATAAAGTTAGGAGGTCTTTATTTAATGACTATATAATACTAGACCAGCCTTAAACTTTGCTTAAGAAAAAACAAGTTTTGTTATTTTTTACGATTCACCCAAGTCATTCCTATACAATTATAAGTGGATAAGATTTCAAAGCCCATAGAACGATAGAATTCCAAGGTTCTTTCTGTCTGGTCTGTCACCAGCTGGACTTGATAAGCATCTTTGTAATCCTCTAAAGCCTCTTTCATCAAAGCACTACCAATCCCTTGACGCTGATAGATTGGTAAAACAATTAAATCCTGAACCAATACTGATGATAATCCATCTCCAACCAAGCGAATCAAGCCCACCACAGCATCGCCATCAAGCGCCACATAAATCACTAATGAATGAGATAAGGCCTGCTCCAGCATCTCTGGTTGATGGGTATAATTTGTCCAACCGACAGCCTGATAGAGATGCAAAACATCCTCTAGCTTGACAATTTCTTGCTTTTTAATAGTAATCATCTCAACACCTATTAAAGCTCTCTCAAGCTCTTGTACTGCTGTCCATTTTTATCAAAATTTTCAGGACGCAACCATGTTTCCAAACGAGATTTGACTTTGGGCCAGCCCTTATCAATCATGGACAACCAATCCGTATCCCTCGTACGCCCCTTATAAACCACTGCCTGACGGAAGGTTCCTTCATAAATAAATCCCAAACGCTCCGCAGCTCGTCTGGATGGCAAATTAAGAGAATCACATTTCCACTCATAGCGACGATAGTGGAGTTCTTCAAAAACATAGCGAGCGAGGAGATACTGGGCTTCAGTTCCTATCCGTGTTCCCCTGAGCTCTGGAGAAAAAGTGACCGCCCCCACTTCTATCACTCGGTTATTCTGATCAATGCGCATGAGAGAAAAAGTTCCCAAAGCCTTACCAGTTGCCTTGTCTATGATTGCATAGTAAAAACGGTCCTTACGAGCCAACATCTGATTTAAAAGGCTGACCAGTTCCTCCATGTCTGCTACTGGCTCCTGAAAGAGGTAAGTCCACATCTCCCGAGGCGTATCAGGGCCATAAACAGCTAATAAATCCTCCGCATGCTTTTCCACCGAAAGAGCTTCTATTCGAGCATAACGCCCTTCTAAGAAATCAATAGAAGGCAATTCACCTGGTGTATAACCTTCCATTGACTCCCCAATCATCTGACCATATTCATTTACTGGCATCATATTCTCCTTGTTTCACTTTTCAAACTTTATAGTTGCCCATAGTATATCATACTTTCATAAGAAGATTCAAAAAATCCTCCAGATTCTACTCTGAAGGATTTATTTCTTATCTAACAACGATATTGACGAGTTTAGTTACCTTCACTTTAGAAAGAGCAACACTACGAATTATTCAACTTAGTCAAATAGGAAACCCCTCTTTTCATATTTAAAAAATTACTTTTTAACCTTCATAAACATCAATTGGGTACGATATACCAAATACATCTGAAAATTCATCATCAGAAACTTTCATAAATTCTTCATCAGAAATATTAATATTATTAACTGATTCTAACACATTAGTGATATGCAATAATGGAGTCAATGCCGATATACTCATACAAGGTTCAATATCCTCCTCAATTCTCAATACCTTTAGAAAGATATCCTTATATTTTTCAAATAATTCAGCTATATCTCCTATAGTCCTCAAATCCAATTTTTTCGCCCTCTGAATCATAGTAGATAGAAAAGAACTATCAATATTAAAATCTATATCCATATCTGATGATTTAATCGTATTCAATAGTTCAATGTAATTTTGATCTTCTTTTACATAAGTCATAAGCGTGCTGCTATCTATCGGTAATTCTTTTTTCGAAGTAGGTAATTTCTTCTTTATCTCCTGCTCATAGTTATTAATATTATTTTTCAACTGAACAAAATCATCATCAGCCAATTCAATTAGTCCCGCCAATCTGGCAAATTGTCTCCTGTATTGATCAGGTATATCTTCCTTACTTTTATATCCCAAATCATGTTCAATTTCAGCCCAGGCATGTTGCATAACTGTCCTAATTTGTATCTCTAATTTTATATTCTTAAATCTACCATATAAAGTAGGTGAAGTGTTCTCTTCTTTTAAACCCACCACATAATGAAGTGAAACATAACCAAATTTTGTTGGATCCTCACTTTTACGTTTATCAATAGTATTCTCTACATCAACCTCGAATTCTTGACTGATTAACTCAGCTATTTTATCAACATCATCACTAAAGTACGTGATGATACGAATACCGCATAAATCGGTAATCTCAGCTAAATTAGAATAATTTTTCCTTTTTACTTTGCCTTCAAGAGACTCTACAGTTTTTACTCTCCCAATTATTTCATGAACGTTAATAGATTGACTTTTAATAATATTCTTTACAGTATTCTCTACATAATTTAAGCAATCTTCATAACTCCCCCGTGAAGCAGAATATTCTTCAACAATCTCCTTATGACTTTGAGTCCTCATTAATACCTCCCAAAAAGTGAACAAAAACTGTCTCTCTTTTTAATTAACTGTAATTTACAATTATTTCACAACGATATTAACGAGTTTATTTGGTACCGCAATCACTTTCACGATGTCCTTACCGTCAATTTCTGCTTTGACTTTTTCATCCGCTAGAGCAATTTCTTGCAATTCTTCGCGTGATAGGTCTTTAGCGACCATGAGTTTGGCACGGACTTTACCTTTGATTTGGACGACAATTTCGATTTCGTCTTCAACCAATTTGCTTTCGTCCCAAGTTGGCCAAGCCACATAAGAGATTGACTCACCTGTTGCTGCAACTGTTTGCCAGAGCTCTTCTGCCAAGTGAGGCGCAAATGGTGCAATCAATTGGATAAAGCCTTTGGCGTAGTCTGCATAAAGCTTGTCTTCCTTGTTAGCTGCATTGACAAAGACCATAAGTTGGGCAATGGCTGTGTTGAATTTGAGGGATTCGATTTGTTCTGTGACAGCTTTAACAGTTTCGTTGTAAACTTTGTCAAGAGCGCCATTGTTTTCCGCAGCTATTTCTTTACTTGTAATCAAGCGGTAAACACGGTCAAGGAACTTACGGCTTCCTTCCAGACCTTCTTCTGACCAAGCAATCGAAGCATCAAGTGGTCCCATAAACATTTCATAAACACGAAGGGTATCGGCACCGTATTGTTCCACCACATCGTCAGGGTTAACCACGTTCTTGAGCGATTTAGACATCTTAGCTGGCGCTTGCTCTAACTCTTCACCTGTTTCTACATGGAAGAAGGAACCGTCACGTTTTTCAACCTTGTCAGTCGCCACAAGAGCCCCACGGTGGTCACGGTAGCTGGTTCCCAAAATCATCCCTTGGTTAAAGAGTTTTTGGAATGGTTCCTTAGTTGGAACAACACCGAGGTCATAGAGGAATTTGTGCCAGAAACGAGCATAAAGCAAGTGAAGAACGGCATGCTCTGCACCACCCACGTAGATATCTACTGGCAACCATTGTTTGAGGAGCTCCTCATCGGCCAATTTCTCAGTATTGTGCGGGTCAATATAGCGGAGGTAGTACCAGCTTGAACCTGCCCATTGTGGCATGGTATTGGTTTCACGACGACCTTTAACACCATCTTCACGAGTCACTTCAAGCCAATCTGTCAAGTTAGCTAGTGGACTTTCCCCTGTACCTGAAGGGCGGATGTCCTTGGTTACTGGCAAGACAAGTGGCAATTCATTTTCAGGAACAGCTGTTGAAGTTCCGTCTTCCCAATGAATGATAGGAATTGGCTCACCCCAGTAACGTTGACGGCTAAAGAGCCAGTCGCGGAGACGGTAGGTCACCTTCTCTTGACCACAGCCTTTTTCTTCCAACCAAGCCACAATCTTAGCAATTGCGTCTTCTTTGTTGAGTCCATCTAGGAAGTCTGAATTGACATGAAGGCCATCTTCTGTGTAGGCAGCTTCTGCTACATTTCCACCTTCAAGTACTTCTACGATTGGAAGGTCAAATTGTTTGGCAAATTCCCAGTCACGTTGATCGTGGGCAGGCACAGCCATAACGGCACCTGTTCCGTAACTAGCAAGAACATAGTCGGCAATCCAGATTGGAATTTCCTTGCCATTGACAGGGTTGATGGCATAAGCACCAGTCCAAACTCCTGTTTTTTCCTTGGCAAGGTCTGTACGAGCTAAGTCTGATTTCAGACTAGCTTGGTGTTTATAGTCTGCTACAGCCTCTGCTTGCTCCGGACTTGTGATAGCGTCAACCAAATCATGCTCAGGAGCCAAGACAGTGAAAGTAGCACCGAAAAGGGTGTCAGGACGAGTGGTAAAGACAGTAAATTCCTTATCAGTTCCCTTAACCTTGAAGGTTACATTGGCACCAGTTGATTTACCAATCCAGTTGCGTTGCATGTCCTTGATAGACTCTGGCCAATCCAACTCATCCAAGTCATTAAGCAAGCGTTCTGCATAGGCTGTAATTTTAAGCATCCATTGACGCATTGGTTTGCGGACAACAGGATAGCCACCACGCTCAGAAGTTCCATCAGGAAGAACCTCTTCGTTGGCGATGGCAGTTCCCAATTCTTCAACCCAGTTTACTGGTACTTCCGCTTCATAGGCCAAGCCCTTTTCGTAAAGCTTAGTGAAAATCCACTGAGTCCACTTGTAGTAGTTTGGATCTGTTGTGTTAACTTCACGGTCCCAGTCATAAGAAAATCCAAGCGCATTGATTTGACGTTTGAAGTTGGCAATGTTTTCCGCTGTAAATTCTGCTGGGTCATTACCAGTATCCATAGCATATTGCTCTGCAGGCAAACCAAAAGCATCCCAACCCATTGGGTGAAGGACATTGTAGCCTTGCGCACGTTTGTAACGGCTGAGGATATCGGTTGCGGTGTAACCTTCTGGGTGTCCTACGTGCAGACCTGCTCCAGACGGATAAGGGAACATATCGAGAGCATAAAACTTCGGTTTTGATGCATCGCTTCCTGTCTTAAAGGTATGATGTTCTGCCCAGTAGCCCTGCCACTTAGGCTCAATTTCTTTATGATTGTAAAAACTCATGGTCTCTCTCCAATTTTGTGATGTTACTATTATACCATTTTTGAGGGAATTTGAAAGACGAGAAATGTTCTTTTGGGCTTGGATGCCAAGAAAGACTGAATCGCAAATCCAGCTTATGTAGCAGTATAAAAAATTAGCCCTCATTTGGAGCTAACTTCTATCAATTATTTGTTTCTTGTATTTTCTTCCCCTAGCGTCTTTAACTCATATTTCTCGTTTTAGATTTCTTTAAGGTTTTTATTATATCCTGTAGAACTCTACATTTTAAAAACATTAACAATCTAGGTAGAGAAAACGTTCGTAAAAAAGGAGATTCTTATGAAAAAACTACTATTCTTTCTCTCTTGTGGATGGATATTTCTTACTTTATCAGGATGTTCTTCAGCTATAGAAGCGGAGACTAACACTGAAAAAGGTTCGGATAACACTTTGGTTGTCTACTCACCTAACCCTGAAGACCTTATCGAAGAAACAATCCCAGCCTTCGAAGAAAAATATGGTGTTAAGGTTGACTTAGTACAAGCCAGTACTGGTGAATTGTTCAAAAAAGCTGAGGCTGAAAAAGAATCCCCTGTAGCCGATGTCATTTTCGGAGGCTCCTACGCCCTCTTCTCTTCTAACGAAAATCTTTTTGAACCTTATATTTCTCAAGAGAACGACCAGATAATCCCTGAATATCAAAATAAAACCGGATTCTACACGCCTTATACACTTGATGTCAGTGTCATCATTGCCAATTCAGCTCTTACAAAAGATATTAAAATTGAAGGCTACAATGATCTACTCAATCCTAAATTAAAAGGAAAAATTGCTACTGCTGATCCAAGTAATGCTTCTAGCGCTTTTGCTCAATTAACAAACATGCTTGTAGACCAAGGTGGATACGAAAATGAACAAGCTTGGACCTATGTGAAAAATCTATTTACCCTAGTAGATGGAAAAATTGCATCTAGCTCTTCGAATGTTTACAAAGCTGTCGCCGATGGGGAAATGGCTGTTGGACTCACCTATGAAGACCCTGCCTTAAAACTCTTAAATGATGGGGTTGATGTAAAAGTTATTTATCCAAAAGAAGGAACCGTCTTTTTACCTGGTAACGCAGCTATCATCAAAAATGCCAAACACATGAAAAATGCTAAGAAATTTATCGATTTCCTCCTTTCTCAAGAAATCCAAGATAAGCTAGGAACTGAAACTACAATTAGACCTATTCGTAAAAATGCTAAAACCAATAAAAATATGAAGGCTATGACAGAAATCAATATTGCCACTGAAGATTCCGATTATGTCATTAAAAACAAATCCACTATTCTTAAAAAGTACAATGATATTTTTACAGATATCCAATCTAAACAGTAAAAGAGGTTCACTATGAGTGAGATCAAAATTATTAACGCCAAAAAAATCTACCACGATGTTCCTGTTATTGATAATTTGAATATTACAGTTCCCAAAGGAAGTCTCTTTACCATCCTTGGTCCTTCAGGGTGTGGGAAAACGACCCTTCTTCGTATGATTGCAGGTTTCAACAGTATCGAAGGCGGAGAATTTTACTTCGATGATACAAAAATCAATAATATGGAACCCAGCAAACGCAATATTGGCATGGTTTTTCAAAACTACGCTATTTTCCCACATTTGACTGTCCGAGATAATGTCGCTTTTGGTCTCAAGCAAAAGAAAGTCCCTAAAGAAGAATTAATCCAACAAACCAATAAATATCTTGAACTCATGCAAATTGCTCAATATGCGGATCGAAAACCTGATAAACTCAGTGGTGGACAACAACAACGTGTCGCCTTGGCACGTGCCTTAGCTGTTAATCCAAGTGTTCTCCTCATGGACGAGCCGCTTAGTAATCTGGATGCCAAACTTCGCTTGGATATGCGTCAAGCCATTCGAGAAATCCAACACGAAGTGGGAATTACAACTGTTTATGTAACCCACGACCAAGAAGAAGCCATGGCTATTTCAGACCAAATTGCTGTTATGAAAGATGGGGTGATTCAACAAATCGGTCGACCAAAAGAACTCTATCATAAACCAGCTAATGAGTTTGTAGCAACCTTTATCGGACGCACAAATATTATCCCTGCCACTCTTGAAAAGCGGAGCGACGGCGCTTATATCGTCTTTTCAGATGGCTATGCTCTTCGAATGCCAGCTCTTGATCAGGCTGAGGAACAAGCTATTCATGTAAGCATTCGTCCTGAAGAGTTTATCAAAGATGAATCGGGAGATATTGAAGGAACTATTAGCGATAGCGTCTATCTTGGACTGAATACTGAGTATTTCATTGAGACAGGGTTTGCCTCAAAAATTCAAGTTAGCGAAGAATCAACTTTTGAAGAAGATCTACAAAAAGGCGATCGTATTCGTCTACGAATCAATACTCAAAAATTAAACGTCTTTTCTGCAGATGGTTCCCAAAACCTGATAAAAGGAGTCAACCATGGAACGTAAAAAACTAAATATTTGGACAGCCTCCTCTTTCTTCATCTTTCTTACCTATCTTGTCTTTCTCGTTTATCCTATCGTTACCGTGCTCAAGCAAGCACTTATACATGAAGGACAATTTTCACTAGCTAATTTTGTCACTTTCTTTAGCAAAGCCTACTACTCTGAGACACTCGTCAACAGTTTCAAGGTTTCTATTACCGCTACTGTCACTTCCTTAGTCGTAGGAACCTTATTAGCTTATCTCTTTTCCATGTATGATTTCAAGGGAAAGAAATTTCTACAAATATTGATTATCATTGCTTCCATGTCAGCTCCTTTCGTGGGAGCCTACTCCTGGATTCTCTTGCTGGGACGAAATGGGGTCATTACTAAATTCCTGACAAATACCCTTCATCTTCCAGCTATCGATATTTATGGATTCAAAGGAATTGTACTTGTCTTTACACTGCAACTATTCCCACTGGTATTTCTATACGTTGCTGGGACAATGAAAAGTATTGACAATTCTCTACTTGAAGCTGCTGAAAGCATGGGTTCCTTTGGATTTAAGCGTATCGTAACGGTTATTTTACCTCTCCTAGTTCCAACCTTACTAGCAGCTGCCCTGCTTGTATTTATGAGAGCATTCTCAGACTTTGGAACCCCTATGTTGATTGGTGAAGGATATCGGACTTTCCCTGTTCTGATTTATACCCAATTTATTAGCGAGGTTGGAGGAAATTCAGCTTTTGCATCTGCTTTAGCAATTATGGCGATTATCATTGCCTTGGCAATTTTCCTTATCCAAAAATACATTTCAAATCGCTACAGTTTCAGCATGAATTCGCTCCATCCAATTGAGCCTAAAAAAACTACAAAAGGAAAAATGGCTGCCATTTATGCAACAGTCTACGGAATTATCTTGTTCTCTGTTCTACCTCAAGTCTACTTGATTTATACTTCTTTCCTAAAAACATCAGGTATGGTATTTGTCAAAGGCTATTCTCTAAACAGTTACAAGGTAGCTTTCAATCGTATGGGATCTGCTATTTTCAATACCATTCGTATCCCTTTGATTGCCTTAGTTCTAGTTGTCCTATTCGCAACATTTATCTCCTACCTAGCCGTTAGAAAACGTAATTTGTTTACAAACTTAATTGACAGCCTCAGTATGGTCCCTTATATTGTACCAGGAACCGTTCTAGGGATTGCCTTCATTTCTTCCTTCAATACTGGCCTATTTGGAAGTGGATTTCTTATGATTACAGGGACAGCTTTCATCTTGATCATGTCCCTATCTGTCAGAAGATTGCCTTATACTATTCGCTCATCTGTTGCTAGCTTGCAACAAATAGCACCAAGTATTGAAGAAGCCGCTGAGAGCTTAGGAAGTAGTCGTCTCAATACCTTTGCCAAGATTACAACTCCAATGATGCTATCTGGTATTATTTCTGGAGCTATCCTATCTTGGGTTACAATGATTTCAGAGCTCTCTACCTCTATCCTCCTCTACAATGTCAAAACAAGAACAATGACTGTAGCTATTTATACAGAGGTTCTTAGAGGAAATTACGGTGTTGCGGCAGCCTTGTCAACTATCCTGACTATTCTAACAGTGAGTTCATTACTCTTATTTATGAAAATCTCTAAAAGCAACAGCATTACACTTTAGTTTTCCCCATCAAAAACAGCCGAAAGAATTCTCGGCTGTTTTTTCTTATCTTGATATTCTTATCAAATTCCTAACTCATGGCAAGCAAGTCTAGACTGATTAAATAGAGGCTTCTTCCATCTTCTCCCGTCCTAGTTCTCGGTAACTACGGTCGCCGACAACTTCAACGCTAAACTGGCCGTCCTCATATTCAAGAATCGTTACGCTACCATTATCGAGACCATGCGGATGCATGCCATTAATCAGATACACAATGGTTCCAATGGTCATTCCGTGACCCACGACAAGAGCATTACCGCCGCCTTGTTCTTCCATTTCTTTAGCAATTGCTTCAAAGCCTTCTTTGATACGGCCACTAAGTTTTTCCCAGCCTTCAGCCCAGCCAGCTGTATCGACCTCTACCAAGCCCTCAGCCAGTTCAGCATAAGATAATTGGTGAACGTGGTCCACATTAAAGATACGAGGAATAATGCCCATGAAAAGATCGCCATCGTAAGCTCCATCAAAACTACCGAAACACCATTCTCTGATACGCTTGTCCATGCGATAAGGGATTTTCCCCTGCAAGCCAAGTTCATCAAGGATGATTCCCATTGTCTGAATGGTGCGACCAGAATCACTGGAATAAGCGCGCTCAAACTGTAGACCAGATTCTCGCAAACCGATTCCTAATTCTTGAATCCCTCGCTCACCTTCAGCTGTTAAGGGAGTATCGCTCCAACCTTGAGCGCGACCAATCGTGTTAAACATGGTCTTGCCATGACGTACCAAATACAATCGTACTTTTACCATTTTCCGTCCTCCGTTTGCTTCTATTATATCATGGATGATAAAACAAAAGCCACCCAGACAGGTGACTTTTGCAGGAGATTATTATGAAAAAGTTTAGGAGTTCTATTAAATAAAGATATTAGATGAAAATCAAATTCAAACTAAATCAGTGTTATCTGTTTCAAATAATATTAGGAGGTCTTTATTTAATGATTATAGTATACACATCCAACCTTAAATAGAACTTAAAATTTCTCCTATTTTCTTAATTTTTAAAACTATGAATTGGTGCTGGGATTTGTCCTCCACGAGAGATGAAATCGACAGACGAAGCCCCATTGACCTTCATAACAGGTGCAGTACCTAATAGGCCACCAAACTCAATCATGTCGCCTTCTTTTCCTTTTGGAATAATACGAACAGCTGTTGTTTTCATGTTAATGACACCAATTGCAGCTTCATCTGCAATCATAGCCGCAATGGTTTCAGCAGGTGTATCCTCTGGAATGGCAATCATATCCAAACCAACGGAACAGATAGCCGTCATAGCTTCTAGTTTTTCTAAATTAAGAGAGCCATTTTGCACTGCAGCAATCATTCCTTCATCCTCTGAAACAGGGATAAAGGCACCAGACAAACCACCGACTTGGTTGCAGGCCATAACTCCGCCCTTCTTAACTTGGTCATTCAAGAGAGCCAAGGCAGCCGTCGTCCCATGCGTACCAACTGTTTCTAGCCCCATTTCTTCAAGGACACGTGCAACAGAATCTCCAACCGCAGGAGTTGGCGCCAAACTCAAGTCCACAATACCAAACTCCACACCTAGTCTCTCACTGGCCATTTGACCAACCAATTGACCGATACGAGTGATTTTAAAGGCAGTTTTCTTAACTGTTTCGGCTACTACATCAAAGCTCTGTCCACGAACTTTTTCCAAGGCACGTTTTACCACACCAGGACCAGAAACTCCGACATTGATGATAACATCTGCCTCCCCAACACCATGGAAGGCACCCGCCATAAATGGATTGTCCTCAACAGCATTAGCGAATACAACCAACTTGGCCGCTCCCATATCTGAAAGATTTGCCGTTTCCTTGATAATTCGTCCCATATCTGCCACAGCCGTCATATTAATACCAGACTTGGTTGAGCCGATATTGACTGACGAGCAGACCTTGTCCGTTTCAGCCAAAGCTCGAGGAATAGAATTGATGAGAATCTCATCTCCCTTTTGATACCCTTTTTGTACCAAGGCAGAGAAACCACCAATAAAGTCCACACCAATCTCTTTCGCAGCCTTATCAAGCGCTTTTGCCAAAACTACATAGTCTGTTGCATCTGTCGCTGCCCCAATCAGAGAAATAGGAGTCACCGATACACGCTTATTAACGATAGGAATTCCCAACTCAGCTGCAATTTCATCGCCAACAGCCACTAAATTAGTTGCCTTGGTCGTAATCTTTTGATAAATTTTCTCCGCAGCACGATTGATATCTGGATCAATACAGTCCAAAAGGGAAATGCCCATGGTAATAGTCCTGATATCGAAGTTTTGTTCCTCAATCATAGCAATGGTTTCAGTAACTTGTCTAATATCCATGTGCGCCTCCTAGATATTATACATAGCTTCGAAAATGGCTGCACTCTGAATATTAATTTTTACATTCAAAGTTTCCCCAAAAGCTTCAAATTCATTACGAAGACATGTAAAATCTTGCTTTTCATCACTAGAGACGACAGCCATCATTGTGAAGTATTCATCCAAGACAGTTTGAGAGATATCATCAATATTCAAACCTAATTCTGCAATTTTACCAGAAACACCTGCAACAATTCCAGATTTATCTTTACCAATAACAGTTATAATCGCTTTCATAAGCAAACTCCAATTCTTCTTTTAATAGGAAACCTGAACATTAAACAGGATTCTTTTCAAATAGTATAGCATAATTCTAACTAAAATACTCAAAAACGCCTGCTTACGAAGTTGTTCTTAAGCAAAAAACAATTTCGTAAACAAGCGTCTACTATCCCAACTTATGATGAGTGTTCCCGCTAGGACCGAAATCCTAGCGGTAGACCAGAGCTAGACTAAGAGCACAAGACTCCATCATCATAACACTCAACAAAATTGATGATTTTATACTAATTCGATGATCGCCATTGGCGCTGCATCACCACGACGTGGTTCAGTTTTAAGGATACGAGTGTATCCACCGTTACGTTCAGCATAACGAGGTGCGATTTCTGAGAACAATTTTTGAAGTGCTGTAGTAGAAGTGTACTTATCAGTTGCTTCATCATAGTTTTCAGATGCGATTTCATTACGTACGAAAGCAGCTGCTTGACGACGTGCATGCAAATCACCACGTTTACCTAGAGTAATCATTTTTTCAACAGTTTTACGGATTTCTTTAGCACGAGCTTCAGTTGTCACGATTGATTCGTTGATCAAAAGGTCAGTTGTCAAATCGCGAAGCATTGCTTTACGTTGTGAGCTAGTGCGTCCTAGTTTACGGTAAGCCATGTATTCCTCCTTTATTTATCTTTTAATCCAAGACCCAAATCAATGAGTTTGAGTTTCACTTCTTCCAAACTCTTGCGTCCAAGATTTCGTACTTTCATCATCTCTGCTTCAGATTTTTCTGTCAAATCATGCACAGTATTGATACCGGCACGTTTCAAACAGTTGTATGAACGCACAGACAAGTCCAGTTCCTCAATCGTACGATCCAAAATACGGTCGTCAGATTCAGTATCAGCTTCTTTCATCACTTCAGTTGACTTAGCAATCTCAGTAAGATTTGTAAACAAATCAAGATGTTCTGTCAAAATACGTGCTGAAAGCCCTAAAGCATCTTCTGGAATAATTGTTCCATTTGTCAAGATTTCAAGGGTTAATTTGTCAAATCCATCATTGCTACCTACACGAGCAGGTTCCACTTGATAGTTGACTTTTGTAACTGGTGTATAAATAGAATCTACAGCAAGTGTTCCAACTGGTGCATTATCTTTTTTATTTTCATCAGCAGGTACATATCCACGACCACTGTTAACAGTCATAGTCGCTTTTAGAGAAGAACCTTCACCAATTGTAAAGAGATAATGATCTGGATTTACAATTTCAATATCGCTATCTGTCAAAATGTCACCAGCTGTTACTTCAGCAGGACCTTCAACATCCAGTTCGATGATTTTTTCGTCTTCAACGTACGATTTCACTGCAATTCCTTTAATGTTCAGAATGATTTGCATCACGTCTTCACGAACACCTGGAACTGTGTCAAATTCATGTAACACACCATCAATATTGATAGATGTCACAGCTGCTCCTGGTAGAGAAGCTAGAAGTACACGACGAAGAGAGTTACCAAGAGTTGTACCGTAGCCACGTTCAAGTGGTTCGATTACAAACTTGCCATAATCTTTATTTTCATCAATTTTTGTTATATTTGGTTTTTCAAACTCGATCATTTAGTTACTCCCTCTTAAACGAAAAGCAGTGTAATGCGATGATTATACACGGCGACGTTTTGGAGGACGAGCACCATTGTGTGGCACTGGAGTCACATCACGAATTGCTGTTACTTCAAGACCAGCGGCAGCAAGCGCACGAATAGCTGACTCACGACCAGAACCTGGACCTTTTACAGTAACTTCAACTGATTTAAGACCGTGTTCTTGTGCAGATTTAGCAGCAGCTTCAGAAGCCATTTGAGCAGCGAATGGTGTAGATTTACGAGAACCTTTGAAACCAAGAGCACCAGCTGATGACCAAGCAATTGCATTACCATGCACATCAGTAATCATAACAATAGTGTTATTAAATGTAGCGTGAATATGAGCAATACCAGATTCGATATTCTTTTTCACACGACGTTTACGTGTTGGTTTAGCCAAGACTTTTACCTCCTATATTATTTTTTCTTACCAGCAATCGCAACAGCTTTACCTTTACGAGTGCGAGCGTTGTTTTTAGTATTTTGTCCACGGACAGGAAGTCCACGACGGTGACGGATACCACGGTATGAACCGATTTCCATCAAACGTTTGATGTTCAAGTTTACTTCACGACGAAGGTCACCTTCAACTTTGATTGCATCCACTTCACGACGGATAGCATCTTCTTGATCTGATGTAAGATCACGTACACGAACATCTTCTGAGATTCCAGCAGCAGCCAAAATTTTCTTAGATGTTGCAAGTCCGATACCATAAACATAAGTCAATGAGATTACTACGCGTTTGTCATTTGGAATGTCAACTCCAGCAATACGAGCCATGTTTTCTCCTTTCTATCTTATCCTTGACGTTGTTTGTGTTTTGGATTTGCTGGGCAAATTACCATAACACGACCATTACGACGAATAACTTTACAGTATTCGCAAATTGGTTTGACCGATGGTCTTACTTTCATTTCTTATCCCTCCAAGTTTTTCGATTATTTAAAGCGGTAAGTGATACGTCCACGTGTCAAGTCATATGGACTCATTTCGACAGTAACACGATCTCCCGCTAAAATACGAATATAGTTTTTACGAATTTTACCAGAAACTGTTGCTAAAATCTGATGTCCATTTTCAAGTTCAACCGTAAACATTGCATTCGGCATTGTATCAACTACTTTGCCTTCAACTTCAATCACATCGTCTTTTGCCACGCAAAAGCACCTCCATAAATTTCGATTCGATGCCTCTAGACACAGAGACAACAATTATAAGTCAGACTATCTCAGTATAACATTTGTAGCGGATTTTTGCAAGTGTGAAAAACGCTTTATTTCAAATTTGTCAATACTTTTTCGATATCTGAGAAGACATCATTGATATCTTGATTACCTTCGATGTCATGAACCAAACCTTTGGCACGGTAGTGAGCAATGATTGGTTCTCCTTGAGCAATATTCACATCCAAACGACGTTTCACTGTCTCAGGTTTATCATCTTCACGTTGGTAGTAATCTTCTTCTTTATAGTCAACTGGTGGGTTAAAGACCTTGTGGAAAGTTTCTCCAGTTACGCGGTGGATGATACGACCACTCAAACGTTCCAAGAGGCTGTCAGGATTCACTTCAATGTTGATGACACCTTCTAGTTCAATGCCAAGTTCAGCCAATGTTTTGTCCAAGGCATGAGCTTGTTCGATTGTACGTGGGTAACCATCCAACAAGAATCCTGTTTCTTTAATATCATCTTGTGAAAGACGTTCTTTTACGATTCCATTTGTAACTTCGTCAGGAACCAATTCACCCTTGTCAATGTATGACTTAGCAAGAACACCCATTTCAGTTTGATTTGCCATTGCAGCGCGGAACATATCACCTGTTGAGATATGTGCAACATGGAATTGTTCTACGATTTTTGCTGCTTGAGTTCCCTTACCTGCACCAGGTAAGCCCATAATCAAAAGATTCATGATTTGATCTCCTTATTTTATTTTTAAATAGAAGCAAAAATTCTTTTCACCCCTATTTAAAAACAAAATAGAAGAGGGGAGACCAAACTCTCACAAATGTTAGAGTTAAACCTCCACTCCCTCAGCATTTACTGATTCCGTAAATACTTTTATTCTGTTCTGTCCATGAAACCAACATACTTACGTTTCAATAGGTAACCTTCCAATTGTTTGATTCCTTCAATACCTGTAGAGATAATGATCAAAAGACTAGTTCCTCCAAAAGCAACTGCCTCTGAAAGTCCGAAAACATCTTTTGCTACGATCGGTAAAATAGAAATCACACCAAGGAAGAGAGAACCAACAGTGGCAAGACGACGAAGAAGTTTAGACATATATTCTTCTGTACCTTTACCAGGACGAACTCCGTGGATATAGGCCCCGCTCTTTTGTAGGTTTTCTGCCGCTTTTTCAGGATTAATCTGTACAAACGTATAGAAGAATGTAAACAGAATAATCAATAAAGCATACATGGCAATACCAGTTGGTGAAGTTGTTGCCAGCATTTCTTGTGCTGTTCTTACCCAAGCCCAATCATGACCTGTAGCGCTTAAAAACTGAAGAATAGCCGCAGGCGCTGCAGTAATCGAACTTGCAAAGATAACAGGGATAACTCCAGCAGGGTTTACCTTCAAAGGAAGGTAAGAGCTAGATGGAGCACCTTGTGCAACCTTAGTATATTGGATTGGAATTTTGTATTCTGCTTGTTGAACATAAGTTGTAAAATAAATGATCAGCAATACAGTAATAATCAAAATGATTACGAAAATGATAGATGAGTTGATACGGCTACTTGGGACGTTCACAAAGTAGTCCACATAGATGCCCTGAATCATCTCTGGAATTGAGGCAACAATCCCGGCAAAGATAATCATAGAAACACCATTTCCGTATCCCTTATCTGTAATTTGCTCTCCCAACCACGTCACAATCATGCTACCAGCTGTTAAGATGATACCAATCATGATAAAGACTTGTGGTGTAAGAGCTGTTTTCAACAATTGAGCTCCAGCCAAAGTATTAAAACCAGCTGTAATCCCGATAGATTGCACAAAGGCTAGAACAAGAGCAATATAACGAGTAGCTTGATTTAATTTTCTTCGACCTACTTCCCCTTGTTTACCCCACTCTACAAATTTAGGTAAAATATCCATTTGCAAGAGTTGGACTACGATAGAGGCCGTAATGTAGGGACTAACACCAAGAGCAAAAACTGAGAAGTTTTTCATGGCATTCCCTGAGACCAAGCTCAACATGTTTAAGAAGGATAATCCACTTAAAGCATTCAAGCTATTGGCATTCACACCAGGAACTGTAATGCTAGTTCCGATACGAAAAACCAAAACGATAAAAATTGTAAATAAAATTTTTGATCGAACCTGCTTGACTTTAAGAGCTTCTCTTAATAATTTAAAAAACATAGGTCACCTCTCTTAGATGACTTCTACTGAACCACCTTTAGCAGTGATAGCTTCTTCAGCTGATTTAGAGAATTTAGCTGCTTTCACAGTCAATTTCTTAGTCAACTCACCGTTACCAAGAATTTTAATACCTGATTTTTCAGCTTTAACAATTCCTGCTTCGATAAGAACAACTGGAGTAACTTCAGCACCATCTTCAAAGACGTTCAATTGGTCAAGGTTCACAATTGCGTATTCTTTAGCGTTGATGTTAGTGAATCCACGTTTTGGAAGACGACGGAACAATGGAGTTTGTCCACCTTCAAAACCAAGGCGAACTCCGCCACCGCTACGAGCTTTTTGACCTTTTTGACCACGACCAGATGTTTTACCGTTACCTGATGAAGTACCACGACCAACGCGGTTACGTACTTTACGAGAACCTTCTGCAGGTTTCAATTCATGAAGTTTCATTTTTATTTTCTCCTCTTTTGTAAAATGCTAGCGCCGATAAGGGAGAAAAGGTTGTCTCCCCCATCAACTCGCCTATACGACGTCATCATAGATGACTATATCTAGTTTTAGGGGATGGTATACTGCACATCCCCTAAAGATTCATTAGTTTACTTCTTCAACTGTTACCAAGTGAGATACTGCTGTGATCATACCACGGATAGCAGCGTTATCTTCTTTAATAACAGAGCTGTTCAATTTGCCAAGTCCAAGTGCTACAACAGTTTTACGTTGTGATGGAATGCGTCCGATTGGAGACTTAGTCAAAGTAATTTTAATTTGAGCCATTTTATCCCCTTTCTTATGCCAAATCAGAAACTGAAATACCACGAAGGGCAGCAACTTCTTCAGCGCGTTTCAATTGTTTCAAACCTTCAACAGTTGCACGAACAATGTTGATTGGAGTGTTAGAACCAAGTGATTTAGATGTAATATCTGCCACACCTGCCAATTCCACAACGGCACGAACTGCACCACCAGCGGCAACTCCAGAACCTTCTACAGCAGGTTTCAACAATACTTTAGCTCCACCGAATTCTGAAAGAACTTCGTGTGGGATTGTTGTTCCAACCATAGGAACTTCGATCAAGTTTTTCTTAGCATCATCTACTGCTTTACGGATTGCTTCTGGAACTTCTTGAGCTTTACCAGTACCAAATCCTACGCGACCGTTGTGGTCACCAACAACAACAAGAGCTGCGAAGCGAAGACGACGTCCACCTTTAACAACTTTTGTAACACGGTTGACAGCAACTACGCGTTCTTCTAATTCAACTGCATTGTCTTTAAATGCCATTTTCTAGTGTCCTCCTATTAGAATTTCAATCCGTTTTCACGAGCTGCATCAGCCAAAGCTTTCACACGTCCGTGATATAGATATCCACCGCGGTCGAACACCACTTCTGAAATACCTTTAGCGTTTGCACGTTCTGCAACGAGTTTACCGACAGCAACGGCTTGTTCAGTTTTAGTTCCTTTTGAAACTTCTTTGTCAAGAGTTGAAGCACTTGCGAGCGTTACACCCGCTACGTCATCAATCACTTGAGCGTAGATGCCTGTATTAGAACGGAATACGTTCAAACGTGGGCGATCAGCAGTTCCAGAGAGTTTTCCGCGAACGCGACGGTGGCGTTTTTGGCGGAGTTTGTTTTTATCTGGTTTTGAAATCACAGTTTTCACCTCTTTAGTTTTAAATCGTGTGCTATGCACAAAGTTGGAAAATAGGTTGGTGGTTGAAAATCAACCACTCAACATTATTTACCTGTTTTACCTTCTTTACGGCGAACGAATTCACCAACGTAACGGATACCTTTACCTTTATATGGTTCTGGTGAACGAAGGCTACGTACGTAAGCAGCTGTTTGACCAACTACTTCTTTTGAAATTCCGCTAACAACGATTGTTGTTGGGTTTGGAAGTTCAAAAGTAATTCCTTCTGGAGCTTCAACTTCGTCTGGATGAGATTTACCAACAGCCAAAACAAGTTTAGATCCTTGAAGTTGTGCACGGTAACCAACCCCGCGCATTTCAAGTTCTTTCTTGAATCCTTCTGATACACCAACAACCATGTTGTTCAAAAGGGCACGAGTAGTTCCGTGGATAGTTTTCATTTCTTTTGAATCGTTTGGACGGTGAAGAGTTACTTCAGTACCTTCCACACGGATTTCAATATCTTTTGAGAACTCACGAGTAAGTTCTCCTTTAGGTCCTTTTACAGTTACGACGTTGTCATTGTTAGTGATTTCAACACCAGCAGGCAACACGATAACTTTATTACCAATACGTGACATGTTTATTTTCTCCTGTTAAATTGTCAGGCCAGAACGGCCAGTTTTCACGGGGTTAAAGATACTTATTGAGTTCAATAGCTAAATTGAACACGCTCTAAGAACTGTGCAAAATAGATAAGTTGGCTTGTTTGTAAACAAACTTCTCCAACTTCCTAATTTTGCTTTGTTCTTTACGAGCTTTGTATCTTGATTTTACCAAACGTAAGCGATAACCTCACCACCAACATTCTTTTGGCGTGCCTCTTTATCAGTAAGCAAACCTTCAGAAGTTGAAAGGATAGCAATTCCAAGTCCGTTAAGAACTTTTGGAAGGTCTTCACGTTTTTTGTAGACACGAAGTCCTGGTTTAGAAACACGTTTCAAGTTAGTGATAACTTTTTCACCGTTTGATCCGTATTTAAGGAATACACGGATGATGCCTTGTTTGTCATCTTCGATGATTTCAACGTTTTTTACAAAACCTTCGCGTTTAAGGATTTCAGCAATCCCTTTTTTGATGTTTGATGCAGGTACTTCAAGTACTTCGTGTTTCGCTTGGTTAGCGTTACGAATACGAGTTAGGAAGTCTGCGATTGGGTCAGTCATAACCATTTTGTTTTTCTCCTCTTACTAGTAGTTTGCAAGTTGCACTTGCTAGTTAATGATTGAGCTGGGCTCAGAATATATTTCTAGATTTCAATTCCTAAGTGAGTCTAGGCATCTGCTTGCAGGCATAACTTGAGTTAGGCAAAAGCAGATAACGACGAATCACGACGGGATTGAAAGCTAGAATTACCAAGATGCTTTTGTTACACCAGGGATTTGTCCTTTGTANGCTAATTCACGGAAGCAAACACGGCAAAGTTTAAATTTGCGGTAAACTGAATGTGGACGACCACATTTTTCACAACGAGTATAAGCTTGAGTAGAGAACTTCGCTGGACGTTTGTTCTTAGCAATCATTGATTTTTTAGCCATTAGATTTACCTCCTATATTATTTTGCAAAAGGCATTCCAAGGCCTGTAAGCAATGCACGTGACTCTTCGTCAGTGTTAGCAGTTGTTACGATAACGATGTCAAGACCACGAGTTTTGTCAACGTCATCGAAGTTGATTTCTGGGAAGATCAATTGTTCTTTCACACCAAGTGTGTAGTTTCCGCGTCCGTCAAATGATTTTGTTGGAACACCATGGAAGTCACGTACACGTGGAAGTGAAACTGAAACCAATTTATCCAAGAATTCGTACATACGTTCACCACGAAGGGTAACTTTTGCACCGATCGCAACACCTTCACGAAGACGGAAGCCGGCGATTGATTTTTTAGCTTTAGTGATAAGTGGTTTTTGACCTGAGATAAGTGCCAATTCTTCAGCAGCTTTTTCAAGGCTTTTAGCGTTTGATACAGCTTCACCAACACCCATGTTCAAAACGATCTTATCTACTTTAGGCACAGCCATCACTGATGAGTAGTTGAATTGTTCTGTCAAAGCAGGAACTACTTCATTAAGATATTTTTCTTTTAAACGATTTGCCATTATACTTCTCCTTTCCTTCGTGATTAATCAAGCACTTCGCCTGATTTTTTGTTGTAGCGAACTTTTTTACCGTCTACAAATTTGTAACCAACACGACCAGCTACACCATTTTTGTCCAAAACTTGAACGTTTGATACGTGGATAGCTGCTTCTTTCTCGATGATACCACCTTGAGGAAGTTCGTTAGTTGGACGTTGGTGTTTCTTAACGATGTTAACACCTTCAACGATAACTTTGTTTACTTTTGGAAGGGCAGTAAGGACAACAGCTTCTGTTCCCTTATCTTTACCAGCGATTACGCGAACTTTGTCGCCTTTTTTTACAAACATTAGGTTTCTCCTTGATTTTTCTTACGCCCATAAGGGCACCCTAGCTTGAAGCTAGGGGACTAGTTTGTTTCTAAAAATTAAAGTACTTCTGGAGCAAGTGACACGATCTTCATGAAGCCACCTTCACGCAATTCACGTGCAACTGGGCCAAAGATACGTGTTCCGCGAGGAGTTTTGTCTTCACGGATGATAACTGCTGCGTTTTCGTCAAATTTGATGTATGAACCATCAGCACGACGAGCACCTGATTTAGTACGAACGATAACTGCTTTAACAACGTCACCTTTTTTAACCGCACCACCAGGAGTAGCTTGTTTTACAGATGCCACGATAACATCACCGATGTTTGCAAATTTACGTCCTGAACCACCAAGAACTTTGATAGTCAAGATTTCGCGAGCACCGCTGTTGTCTGCGACTTTCAAACGAGTTTCTGTTTGAATCATTTCAGTTTTCTCCTTTCAGGTTTGATTAGATGATGACCGCTTCTTCAACAACTTCTACAAGACGGAANCGTTTTGTAGCTGAAAGCGGACGAGTTTCCATGATACGTACGATATCGCCTTCTTTGGCAACATTGTTTTCATCATGAGCTTTGTATTTTTTAGAGTAGTTAATACGTTTACCATAGACTGGGTGGTTACGTTTTGTTTCAACTACAACTGTGATTGTCTTGTCCATTTTGTCAGATACAACACGTCCAACAAGAACTTTACGATTATTGCGTTCCATTGAAATTTCTCCTTCCCTAGTCTATTATTTCGCTTCAGATTGAACTGTTTTGATACGAGCGATTTGTTTTTTAACTTCTTTCAAGCGAGCTGTTTGTTCCAATTGACCAGTAGCAGCTTGGAAACGAAGTTCAAACAATTCTTTTTTCAATTCGTTTTCGCGCTTCGCGAGTTCTTCTTGAGAAAGACCACGAAGTTCTTTAACAAATTCTTTTACTTCATTAAGTTTCATGCCTTCTCCTTATTCTGCTTCACGTTTTACGAATTTACATTTAACTGGCAATTTGTGGCTAGCAAGACGAAGCGCTTCGCGAGCGATCTCTTCAGATACACCAGCGATTTCGAACATCACTTTACCACGTTTAACTGGTGCTACCCAACCTTCAGGTGCCCCTTTACCAGATCCCATACGCACACCGATAGCTTTAGCAGTGTATGATTTGTGTGGGAAGATTTTAATCCAAACTTTACCACCACGTTTCATGTAACGAGTCATGGCGATACGAGCAGCTTCGATTTGGCGGTTAGTGATCCAGTGGCTAGTTGTAGCTTGAAGACCGTATTCACCGAATGCTACTTCTTTTCCACCTTTTGCTTCACCGCGCATTTTTCCACGGAATTCACGACGGTGTTTAACACGTTTAGGTACTAACATTGGTTATTTACCTCCTTTAGTGTTTTTGCGAGCTGGAAGAACTTCACCACGGTAGATCCATACTTTAACACCAAGTTTACCGTATGTAGTATCTGCTTCTTCCCAAGCGTAATCGATATCTGCACGAAGTGTGTGAAGTGGAACAGTTCCTTCAGAGTATCCTTCAGCACGGGCGATATCTGCACCGTTCAAACGACCTGATACTTGAGTTTTGATTCCTTTAGCTCCAGCACGCATTGCACGTTGGATTGCTTGTTTTTGTGCACGACGGAAAGCAACACGTTGCTCCAATTGACGAGCAATTCCTTCACCTACAAGGTGAGCATCCAAATCAGGTTGTTTGATTTCGATGATGTTGATGTGTACTTGTTTTCCAGTCAATTTGTTAAGTTTCGCACGGAGTGCATCAACGTTAGCACCACCTTTACCGATAACCATACCTGGTTTAGCAGTGTGAAGTGAAACGTTAACTTTGTTTACTGCGCGTTCGATTTCGATAGTTGAAACTGCTGCGTCAGCAAGTTCTTTTTGAACGAATTTACGGATTGCAAGATCTTCATGAAGGTAATCCGCGTATTCTTTTTCAGCATACCATTTGGCATCCCAATCACGGATGATGCCGACACGCATACCAATTGGATGTACTTTTTGACCCACGATTTTACCTCCTTATTTTTCTGCAACAGCTACAGTGATGTGAGCTGTACGTTTGTTGATTGGTGAAGCTGAACCTTTCGCACGTGGACGGAAACGTTTCATAGTTGGTCCTTCGTTTGCGAATGCTTCAGATACTACCAAGTTAGCTTTATCCAAACCAAAGTTGTTTTCAGCGTTAGCTACAGCTGAGTTCAAAACTTTCAAGATGATTTCAGCAGCTTTGTTTGGAGTGAATGTCAAGATTGCGATTGCATCGGCTACGCTTTTACCACGGATGTTATCAAGAACAAGACGTGATTTACGAGGTGAAACACGTACTGTACGAGCCATTGCTTTAGCTGAAGTAATTTCTGCCATTTATGTTCTCCTTATTTTCTACGTGTTTTCTTGTCGTCTGCAGCGTGACCTTTGTAAGTACGAGTTGGTGCAAATTCACCAAGTTTGTGACCTACCATGTCTTCTTGGATGTAAACAGGTACGTGTTTACGTCCGTCATAAACTGCAATAGTGTAACCAATGAAACTTGGGAAGATCGTCGAACGACGTGACCAAGTTTTAATAACTTTTTTCTTTTCGTCGTTAGCTTGAGCTTCAACTTTTTTCATCAAATGCTCATCGACGAAAGGTCCTTTTTTAAGACTGCGTCCCATTTTTATATTTTCTCCTTTAAATGTTGTACCACAGCGGCTTGCGCTCCTATGGAGCGCTACCGAGCTGGCGGATTTACTAGTTGCTTAAGCGACTAGTTTAATATTATTTCTCGTTGCGACGACGAACGATAAGTTTGTCAGATTTCGCTTTCTTGTTACGAGTTTTAAGACCAAGAGCAGGTTTGCCCCATGGAGTAGATGGTGCTTTACGACCAACTGGTGCTTTACCTTCACCACCACCGTGTGGGTGATCGTTAGGGTTCATTACAGAACCACGAACTGTTGGGCGGATACCTTTCCAACGGCTACGTCCTGCTTTACCAAGGTTTACAAGTCCGTGTTGTTCGTTTCCGACAACACCAACTGTAGCACGGCAAGTTCCAAGAATCATACGAACTTCACCTGATTGAAGACGAACAAGAACGTATTTACCTTCAGAACCCAATACTTGAGCAGATGCACCAGCAGCACGTACCAATTCACCACCACGACCAGGTTTCAACTCGATGTTGTGGATCAAAGTACCAACTGGGATGTTAGCAAGTGGAAGAGCGTTTCCGACTTTGATATCTGCTTCTGGACCTGAAACGATACGTTGACCTACTTCAAGACCTTTTGGAGCGATGATGTATGCTTTCACACCGTCAGTGTAGTGTACAAGAGCGATGTTTGCAGAACGGTTTGGATCGTACTCGATTGTTTTAACAACTGCTTCAACGTTGTCTTTGTTACGTTTGAAGTCAACCAAACGGTAGAAACGTTTGTGTCCACCACCTTGGTGACGAACTGTGATACGACCGTTGTTGTTACGACCAGCCTTGCTCTTCAATGCAACAAGCAATGATTTTTCAGGAGTGCTTGTTGTGATTTCAGCGAAATCCAAAGAAGTCATATTACGGCGACCGTTTGTTGTTGGTTTATAAACACGAATTCCCACGATATTTCCTCCTTAGATTATTCAGCTTCAGCAGCAAACAACTCGATTGCTTTAGAATCAGCTGTAAGTGTGATGATAGCTTTTTTAGTTTTGTTAGTAAAACCAGTGTAACGTCCAACACGTTTAGCTTTTGGTTTTACGTTGATTGTGTTAACATTAGCAACTTTAACACCTTCGAAAGCAGCTTCAACAGCTTGCTTGATCAAAAGTTTGTGTGCACGAGTGTCAACTTCAAATACATATTTTCCTGCTTCAAGTTGAGCCATTGAGCTTTCAGTGATGACAGGTTTTTTGATAACATCATACAAATTCATTATGCAAGAACCTCCTCGATTTTAGAGATAGCTGCTTGAGTAACAAGAAGTTTGTCACTATTTGCGATGTCAAGAACACTTGCAGTTGTAGCAGTCGCAACTTTCACGTTTGGAAGGTTACGAGCTGAGAGAGCTGCGAATTCGTTTCCTTCTTCAAGAATAACAAGGACTTTAGAATCGATGCTCAAAGCTGCAAGAACTTTTGCAAATTCAGCAGTTTTTGGAGCTGTAAATTCAAGAGAATCAACGGCTACAAATTTATTTTCAGCAACTTTTTCTGAGTAAACAGATTTAAGTGCAAGGCGACGAACTTTTTGAGGAAGTTTGTACGCATAGCTACGTGGAGTTGGTCCGAAGACGATTCCACCACCACGCCATTGTGGAGAGCGGATAGAACCTTGACGAGCACGTCCAGTTCCTTTTTGACGCCATGGTTTGCGTCCGCCACCTGAAACAGCTGAGCGGTTTTTAACTGCGTGAGTTCCTTGACGAAGGCTAGCACGTTGGCTGATGATCACATCAAACACAACAGATTGGTTTGGTTCGATACCAAAGATTGCATCGTTAAGAACAACTTCGCCCGCTTGTTTACCAGTTTGGTCGAATAATGTTACATTTGCCATTTTAACTGTATTCCCCTTTCCTTATTATTTACCAGCTTTAACTGCTGACTTGATAGTGATAAGAGATTTCTTAGCACCTGGTACGTTACCTTTGATAAGGATAACGTTCTTTTCTGGAACAACTTGTACAACTTCAAGGTTTTGAATTGTTACGCGGTCACCACCCATACGTCCTGCAAGGTTTTTACCTTTGAATACACGGTTAGGTGCAACAGGTCCCATTGAACCTGGACGACGGTGGTAACGAGAACCGTGAGCCATTGGTCCACGTGATTGTCCGTGGCGCTTGATAACACCTTGGAAACCTTTACCTTTAGAAGTACCAGTTACGTCAACAACGTCTCCAGCTGCGAATGTTTCAACTGTAATTTCAGCACCAACTTCTAAGCCTTCAACGTTTTTGAATTCACGAATGAAGCGCTTAGGAGCCGTGTTAGCTTTTGCTACATGTCCTTTAGCAGGTTTGTTGCTCAATACTTCGCGTTTGTCATCGAAACCAACTTGGATAGCGTTGTATCCGTCTGTTTCAACAGTTTTAACTTGAAGAACAACGTTTGGAGTTGCTTCAATAACTGTTACAGGGATCAATTCGCCAGCTTCAGTGAAGATTTGAGTCATTCCCACTTTTTTCCCTAAGATTCCTTTTGTCATGAGAAAATAGTTCCTTTTCTATATTTTTTATTCAAAAAGTTTTTAACGAGCGTTTTTTATGCTCAAGGTATCAAGCTTTAGATTAAAGTTTGATTTCTACGTTTACACCACTTGGAAGATCCAATTTCATCAACGCATCAACTGTTTTTTGAGTTGGGTTAACGATATCAATCAAACGTTTGTGTGTACGCATTTCAAATTGTTCGCGAGAGTCTTTGTATTTGTGAGTCGCACGAATGATTGTGTAGAGGCTACGTTCAGTTGGAAGTGGGATTGGACCCGCAACTTGTGCACCTGTACGAGTAGCTGATTCTACGATTTTTGCAGCCGCTGTGTCAAGCGTACGGTGTTCGTAAGCTTTCAAACGGATACGGATTTTTTTGTTTGCCATCTTTTTCTCCTTTTCGTCTATTTAAGATAATAGGCTAGCTCCACAAGAAAACCGACGCGGTGTTGCGTGGCAATGCAACCGAGCGTGTCGCAACCTCTTGCATCAAAGCTAAGGCTGTAATTTACAGCACCATAATAGAATAACACAAAGCCCCTGCGATTGCAAGGGATTTGTTGCTGTTTTTTAAAATTTTTAACATGAAAATGTTTTCTTTTTTGACGGGTCATTTATTTAAGTATTTTATGGAAGAAAGTTACTCTCTCTTCACCTGTTCATAGCTTTCTTTTCCGTCATTGAGCTTGTCCCAAATCACTACTTGCCCACTTTGGAGCGATTTTTGCACATCGATAATTCGTTGATTGGAAGAACCTCGAAACTGGAGCATGAGATTTCTCTTAGTTCGATCGTATCGTCCATCGACAAGAATGTCAATCAATGATAAGAGTTCCAGTTTATCTGGAGTTTCCAACATCATTTCTTCCCATGTATAGCCCGTCCAGGACCAGATATCTTTATCTGGCAATTCCTTCCGAATGCGCTTAATGAGCGGCAAAAGAATACCCGTATTGAGAAAGGGCTCCCCTCCCAGCAAGGTCAAGCCTTGAACATAAGGTTGAGCGAGATCAGCCATGATCTGTTCTTCTAATTCTGCTGTATAGGGAATGCCAGCATTGAAGGACCAGGTCGCTACATTATAACACCCCTCGCAGTGAAACATGCAACCTGATACATAGAGGGAGTTACGCACACCCTCTCCATCTACAAAGTTGAAGGCCTTGTAATCAATAATCCGCCCTTGACTGAGTTCTTCGCTTTTCCATTCTTGTGGTTTTGGATTATTCATTCGCTACCTCTATCCAATAACGCTCGACTCCATTACGAACATCCTCAAGAAGCCCACCATTTGCTAAAATGACTGCTCTGCTAGCAGGATTATTCACGCTACAGGTCACAAGCGTTCTCTTGATGTTCTTTTCCTTAGCAACTTGCAAGCCCTGACGGAGAGTCTCTTTAGCATAACCTTTGCCTCTTTCTGATGGACGAATGGAGTAGCCAATGTGGCCAGCATAATTCAATAACCCCTCATTCAGTCTCAATCGCAGATTCAAAAATCCTAGAGCACGACCTACATCATCAAATGATACAAATTGAATAGAAGGAACACGATTTTCAGGCAAGTTTATCCCCATCTCTTTTTGCATATTTGTTTCCAACCATTCTTCATACACAAAGTTCTCTGTATCCCAGAAACCACCGTCGTGAGGTGACTGGAATTTCTCGAATTCTGCCATCATCTCTAAAACTGTTTCTTTATCTGACAATCTTGGTCTGCGTAATTCCATCCTTACCTCCCACTAAGAGAAAAGCGAGAGTTGACTCTCACTTTTATTTCTTCTTATTCTTATTTAAAAATTGTTCTCTGAGGTTGAGCAAACGTTCTTTCTTACCAGTTCCACCTTTAGAGTGTTTCTCGTGATAACGGGTCACTTGTGCACGCCCCTTATCGTCTAATTGATATTTTCCCATTTCATTTCTTTCTAATTGGTTACTTGATGGCCAGCTATTTTAATCGTTGAACCATTCATATGTTTAACACGCGCTGCGATTTCCTTGTGACGCCCATTGACCATAGGTCTCGCTTGAGGATTACCTAAATAGCCACAAGTCCGTTTAACAACGTCTACTGTTTTAGGGTCGCTATTTCCACAGTTTGGACAAGCAAATCCTCTCTCAGTTGGTTCAAAATCCCCTTCAAAATCACACTTGTAGCAACGGTCAATTGGTGTATTGGTCCCTAGATAGCCGACACGGTCATAGGCATAATCCCAGACAGCTTCCAAGGCCTTTGGATTTTGCTGAAGGACTGGATACTCACAATAATGGATGAAACCACCTGACGCACCTGCTTCTGGATAGACTTTCTCAAAGTCTAATTTTTCAAACGGTGTTGGATTCTTACGCACATCGTAGTGGAAAGAATTGGTGTAGTATTCCTTATCTGTAATATCAGGAATAGAACCAAACTTCTCTGTATCCAGTCGGCAGAAACGGTCTGTCAAACTTTCAGATGGTGTTGAGTAGATAGAGAAATGATAGCCATATTGATCTGACCACTCTTCTACACGGCGTTTCATATCTCGAATAATGTCTAGCGTGAATTCCTTAGCATCTGGATTGCTTTCCCAGCTATTACCAAAGAAAACAGTCGCTACTTCATACAAACCGATGTAACCCAGCGAAACAGTTGCCCGACGATTCTTAAAGAGCTGGTCAACACTTTCTTCTTTACCTAGACGATGA
Organism: Streptococcus mitis; assembly: GCF_003942965.1. Classification (GTDB taxonomy): domain Bacteria; phylum Bacillota; class Bacilli; order Lactobacillales; family Streptococcaceae; genus Streptococcus; species Streptococcus mitis_BH. The sequence continues at coordinate 46,668 of NZ_RJOG01000001.1, forward strand.
CCAAAAGCACCGTATTGATACAGAATAGGAGCATTTGCTGGTGTTGCTTCCTTGGTTCGTTCGACACGATAAACAAGAGCATCTTCAGCGATATTCATCCGCTCGTTGAAGATTTCCCAGAACTTATTCATGTCGCCCTCAGACTCAAGAGCAATACGAGGCAGGTTAACCGTCACAACGCCCAGATTCATACGGCCTGAATTGACTTCTACACCATTTTCATCCTTCCATCCTTGAAGGAACGAACGGCAACCCATAGGTACCTTAAAAGAACCTGTCAAGTCAACAATCTTATCGTAAGACAAGACATCTGGGTACATCCGCTTGGTTGCACACTCGAGGGCCAACTGCTTAATGTCGTAGTTGGGAGTCCCTTCTTCCAAGTTAAGACCTCTTTTAAGCGTGAAGATAAGCTTAGGGAAGATGGCTGTACGATGCTCAGAACCAAGACCCTTTATCCGAATACTCAAAATAGCTTTTTGAATTTCACGCTCAAAACGATTGGTTCCCAGACCAAAACCTAGCGAAGTAAAAGGTGTTTGTCCATTTGAAGTGAAGAGAGTGTTGATTTCATACTCAAGAGATTGCATGGCATCGTAGATATCTTTCTGAGTTTTCTTCCATGCATAATCTTCTCGTTTATCAGGTAAAACCCATTCTTCCGCATCCTTAAGGTGTTTTTGGTAATTCTTCTCTGCATAAGGCGCCAAGACTTCATCGATACGGTTAGCTGAACAGCCTCCATACTGGCTAGAAGCAACGTTGGCGATGATTTGGGAAATCTGAGCTGTCGCAGTCTGGATAGACTTAGGACTTTCTACCTCTGCATTTCCAATCTTAAAACCATTTTCCAACATACCCTTGAAATCAATCAAACAGCAGTTGGTCATAGGGGTGTAGGGGCTATAGTCCAAATCATGATAGTGGATATCTCCCTTTTGGTGAGCATTGGCTACATGCTTTGGCAGCATTTGCAGTCCGATTGATTTCCCGACAATACCCGCTGTCAAATCACGCTGGGTGTTAAAGACATCGCTGTCTTTATTAGCATTTTCATTGACAACGGCCTGGTCTTTGTTGAGAAGTTTATGGATGCTAAAGTTGATATCTGTCGCTTTTGAACGCTCAAAATCCCTTTGTGTCCGATAAGTAATATACTCCTCAGCTAGCGCATATTCTTTGGCTTCAAGGAGTTCATGTTCTACGATATTTTGAATTTCGTAAATCTTAACCCCCTGTGGAAAGCGACTATGAATTTCTGTGACAATTCGCTCGGTCAGAGCATTGAGGCGTTTTTCGACCAGGGGTGTCACATCCATAACCTTGTCAGCCGCCTTGTGGAGAGCCTTGTCAATCTTGTCCACATCAAATACAACACGTCTCCCATCTCGTTTTTCAACGAAGAGAGTTGGCAAAATTGTAATTTTTTCTTCTAGTGCAATCATATGCATGCTCTTTTCTAAAATGTTCTTTCTAAAAAGTATTATACCACTCTAAAAAGAAAAATCAATATCTTGTGTTAAAAATCCTAAAATTTTTAAAAATACACAAGATATTGATTTTGTTATTTAATTTTATAGACTTTAAACTCTGAGTAATCAGTCTTTACTTGTTGGTAATTTTCTTTCAAAATTGTTTCCACTTCAGACCAGACTGCTACCTTATCATTCACCACAATCACCTTGGGTTGTTTTTCTTTCAAGTCATTGATTAAACTAGTTTTATTCTCTTCTGTACTCGTGTAAAGAAGAGGTGATGGGAACATAGATCCAGACAAACGCTGGCTTTCTTTATACATCTGAACATGTGAATCCCAAATGTAGATTTGGTCACCATCACTCGTCTCTTGTTTGACTCTATCTACCACTTGATGTTGTTCTCTATAAGAAGCTGGATGCAAGACAAAACGAGCCACAAAAGGAATAGCAATCAGATAAACCACCACTAGGATAGGTAGGTAGAGATTTCCCTTCATGAATTTTTTCCATAATGTAGGAACATCTTCTCTTCTCCGACGACGAGCTCCTCTAGCTGAATGTTTCCCACGAATACTGGTCATCAAAAGAAGGAGTAAAAATGGAAGGATTAGAATCAAACGCGAACCGTGAAGAGGTTCTTGAGAAAAAAGCAACAAGGCTAATACAAATAAGAAAGCAAAACTAGCTGGTACTGAAATAACATATAATCTTGATGCCTTTGATTGGAACAATCCTAGAAAAACAAGGAAAAGAGCTCCTAAACCAAAAGTCAATAAACCATAGAATACAACATTATCCATTAGTTGAGGATTGGTAAAGACCTGAAGGGAATCAATCGGATACAAAAGACTTCCTATAGCTCCTCCAAAACTACCTGAAGTAAGCACATAGTAGCCTACTGGGTAAAAGATGAGAGAAAAACCGAGTGCCGCTGCAAAAAACTGATAAACTCCATGGACAAAACGACCATGCCCAACATTAAAGACAAATAAACCAATCGTTACTACTACAGTAAAGAGAAGACTTGTAAGAGGCTCTATGAAAAATGATAGACCCAAAAAGATCCCCAGACGTAGAAATCCCTTGTCATGGTTAGGATTTGATAGATAAGCTGCTATGAACGAAAATCCTGCAAACAGGAATGGCAAAGCTAAAATCGTAGCATATCCTCCTCCAAAACCGAGACCGGATACCAAAATATAAAATATGGTTAGGAGTTGCTTGGCTTGTTCCCTTTGTCCCGTCAGATAGTCAGTTGAAGAAAAGAGGAAATAACCTCCTCCTAAGAGGGCTAGCCATTCTACCAAGGCAAAAAGAATGCCTCCTTGGGTTATGTAAAGTAGCAAGTAATAAATAAGACCGTGACTAGCATAATAGCTACTGTAGAGCTGTCCTCCCTGATGCCAAGCCCACCCTATATACAAATCCTGCGCCTGAGAGGGACTTACCATATCTAAAAGTAAAGGTATCACCACAGAAAAAACCGTTGCAATCGTACTTCCAATGATGAGTCTGAAAAACGGAAAAGCTACCTGTTCTTCTTTTTCTACATGAGATTCAAAGTTCCTATCCAGTCTATTTTCAATTTCATTACTCTGTATCGTTTCGGATACTTCTTCTATTCTGCCATATACAGCCATATCGTTTCTCCTATTCAATTTATCTGTCTTAGTATATCAAAAAGACCTAAAATTGTCAGCTTGTGATGGGTGTTTGAGTGATTTTTTGCATAGTTTCACAAAGGTTTCAATTTCCCGAAATCGGTGTAAATGCGTCTGTTTAAATGACATGATATAATCCAATTCTTTCTGAGTCAGCATCGTTCCTCCTATATCTTCTTATTCGTAAAAGGCAAGAAAAATAGGACTGGGTTGTATCCTAAGTCCTAGATTTCTTATAAGATTGGGGCGAATAACTGGGCAATTTCCTTAATCAATTTCTGATACCAGCTATTTTTTATCGTATGAGGGAAAATTTCTTGAGATACTGAAAAAATCTCCTGAAAATCTTTTTGAATCTCTGTGATTGATGCCGTTTTATATAGCAAAACTGCATTTTCATAGTGGTGAAGCAAACTTCTATAATCTAAGTTAATGGTTCCAACTGCAGCAAAGTCCTTATCCACTATGATTTGTTTACTGTGGATAAAGCCAGGACTATACTCAAAAATCCTGACTCCTGCTGACAGTAAATCCGGATAGGCTCCTCTTGTTATAAGCTGGATTAATTTTTTATCCGGAATGAAAGGAGTCACGATGCGGACATCAACACCCCTCATGGCTGCATTTTTAATACTCTCAGTTAAATCATAGTCAATAATCAAATAGGGTGTTGTGATGTAGACTGAATCAGTAGCCTGATTAATCAAACTTTGATAAACTTTTTTCCCTACCTGGGTACGGAAGATAGGCTTGGGTCCACTACCGTAAGGAATGCAGAGCCCTTGGCCAGAACAAGGCTGATTTTCCAAGTGATACTGGTCAAAATCGCTGATTTCCCCACGATTGATGTACCAAGTCATCAAAAAGAGACGAGTTAGAGCCTTGACACCAGGGCCATCTATGCGAATCCCACTATCCTTCCAGTAGCCAAAACGTTCTACATGATTGATGTACTCATCAGCTAAGTTAATGCCTCCTGTATAGGCTACCTGACCATCTATGACAAGGATTTTACGATGGTCCCGATTGTTGTAAGCCACCGTCAAACGAGGAATCACCTTGTTAAACTTATGGGCTTCAATTCCTCGACTACGAAGCTGAACAGTATAGTCTCTAGGTAAAGTCGCCATACAGCCGATATCATCATAGAGCATCTTGATCTCTACACCCTGAGCTGCCTTTTGCTCTAGTATATCTAGTATGCTATTCCACATCAAACCTTCTTCGACAATATAGTACTCTAAAAAGATAAATTTCTCAGCTTTCTTGAGGTCTTCCAACATATGTTGCCACATGCTTTCACCCGAAGAAAAGAATTGTGAATCTGTTCGATCATATACATCGGCATTGCTATCCATACTTAGCAAAGATTTGATAACTCCGTAAGCTGCCTTATCATCTTCCTTCAATTTCTGGCGGAGAGCTTTACTGTTATCCTCCCGAAAATGCATGGAACCAAGTTTATCCAACTGCTTGATTTCTTTTTTGGACAATCGCCTTTCACCAAACATCAGATAGAGCAAGGGCCCGATGACAGGAACAAAAGTCACCACTAACCACATCACTTTACTATCAGGCGCCATTGAGCGATTGACAATCGCTACGATAGTCGCCATACTCATAAAAATTAAGAGAATAACCCATAGAATAGGAGCCATACGCCCTAAGTAAAGAAAGAGACCAAAAACAAGAGAAAGTTCAAGCAGCATAATCGAAAGACTAAAGCCATACTTGGACATTAATAATTGAAATTTTCTATATTTCATATCCCCTCCTTGATATTTTGATACTCAATGAAAAGCAAAGAACAAACTAGGAAGCTAACCGCAGGTTGCTCAAAACACTGTTTTGAGGTTGCAGATGGAAGCTGACGTGGTTTGAAGAGATTTTCGAAGAGTATGAATGCTAAAAACAGGTAATTNATACTAGTATAACGCAGGTATTCGGTAGAANGCAAGTATTTATAATCATTTTTCTGAGTAAAAGCAAAAGAGACTGACAAAACCAGTCTCTTTCTAGTCTATTTTGATAAAACAATACGATCAGACGCTTCTCTATCCATATCGTCGATAATCATCTGATTGCCATTGATTGCATAAATCTTGACATCATCCCCAATAATCATGCGTTGATTAGCGGCATCGAAGCTAACCTGCTTGATTTCTTGATCTCCGTCAGTCTCTACCTGTGTCCAGGTACCAGTTGTTCCAGTTACCACTAAAGTGATACGGTCTCCTTCGTCCTGACCGGTATAAGTTCCATCAATATTGGTTGGTTGAGCCTCAGGCGCATTTTGTGAAGAACTTGTTGCTGACTGGTTTGAATTTTCTGCCGAAGATGAAGCAGCAGATTGTGATTGCTGAGTTTGTTGTGTTTGCGATTGAGCTGCTGGTTGTTGAACCTGTTGAGCTCTTTGTGAACAAGCTACTAAAAGACTAAGACTTGCTAGAGAAGCAAGAGAAAGTGTGAATGTTTTTAATTTCATGACGAATTTCCTTTCTGCTACCAATTTACAGAAGTATTCCTTCTAACTAGTAGTTTTCCTAGTATAACAAGTTCAAAAAAGGAGGTCAATTTATCTGCTCATGCCCCAGTAGATAGCTCCGTACTTCTGAGATAAAATAGAGAGACCCTGTAACGAACAACAAATCCTGGGCATCTGCTCTTTCTTCAAAATCGCTAATAAATTCTCGGTAAGAAGGAACTATATCGTAACCTGTTACATCTGTTTCATCCAAAGAACCTTGATAGTCAAAGCCGGTCACCTTGAGTTCCACCTGAGGCAATTTTTCAGTCAGATAAGCCAACATCCCTTGATAATCCTTCCGTTTCAAGGCTCCAAATAGGATTTGAGGACGATATCCTTCCTGCTCTTTTTCTTTGATAAATTCAACCAAGCGAGTCAAGGCAGGGAGGTTATGAGCACCGTCCAAGTAAATTTGAGGACGAATACGCTCCAAGCGACCAGCCCAATGGGTCTTCTCCAAAGCCTGTCTTACAGCCTGTTCATCAACAACTTCCTTTCCTTCTCTCATAAAGAGAAGAAACGTTTGCAACGCCAAGGCCGCATTTTCCTGCTGATAAGTTCCTTCCAAGCCTATTTTCAGCTGCGAAATATTTAGTAAAGAACTTGAAAAATCACCACCCTGCATTGAAAAATCTTGACCTGCCTGATAAAGGTCAACAGCTAAAGATTCAGCTTTTTTCTGACAAACAAGCCTAGCTTCTGGAGCCAGCTTAGCAATCACTGCCTTTTTACCAGACTTGAAAATACCAGCTTTCTGCTCTGCGATTGCTTCTAGACTATCACCCAAGGTCTCCTGATGATCTAGTCCGATGGAGGTGATGACAGCAATCTCTCCAGTTACCACATTAGTCGTGTCAAGTAAGCCGCCAATTCCCACTTCTAATAAAAGCAAATCCACCTCTTGCTCTCTAAAATAAAGAAAAGCAATCAAGGTCAGCAATTCAAAAAAGGACAACTGATCATGAGTTTGCAGAAGCATTTTCTCCATCTCCTTGACCTGACTAGCCAAACGGATGAAGTCTGCATCAGCTATTGGTTGCCCGTTAATGCAGATTCGATCATTGATAGAGACGATATGAGGGGAGGTAAAGGTCGCAACTTTTTTGCCATGCCCCATAAATAACTCCCTCATAAAAGCAATGGTAGATCCTTTTCCATTAGTCCCGGTTACATGGATAATAGGATAAGACTTCTCGGGATTCCCCAACAAATCCACCGCTTGTTGCATTCGGCCCAAACCTGATCGAAAATTCAAACCAATTCGACTATGGAGCCATTCTTCTACTTCAAACATATACATCTCCTTGACAAAAGTCTAATCAATTATCTAGCAAAATTCCGTAGATAACAAAAAATGAGGTCAGGATTTTCGTCCCGACCTCTTACCTGGTTAGCTAATAACTAGCTACTATGAAGTTAACGTGGGGTAAAACATCCACTGAATGTGCCTGCGTTTCTAATTTCTAGCGCAGGGCTAAACACGTCCCCCGGACGTTCCAACTCTTCCCAATTTCTGGGAGTTGGGCTGATACAGTCTCCTAGACGTTCCTGCGTTTCTAATTTCTAGTGCAGGGCTAAAAACATCCACTGGACGTTTTTACTCCTCCATAAAACTATTGAAGACTTCTTCAATCATGTTCCATTCGTCTTCTGAGTCTTCTGGGATTGGTTGCAATTCACCTTCTGTTCCATCTTCGTTTTCGATGAATGAGTAAGCTTGGATTTCAACTTGTCCGTCTTCGTCTTCTTCTGCATTAACTGGTACTAGAAGAACATAGTTTTTACCAAATTCTTCTTTTCCGTCAATGGTCAAAAGGATTTCAAACAAGGTTTCATTTCCTTGCTCATCTACTAGTGTGATTAGTTCACGTTCTTCGTGGTCGTGGTTATGATCGTGTGACATAGCCTCTCCTTTGTATTAAAATTTTCTATCTAAATAATTTTGTAAAATCAGCTGAGCTGCTAACTTATCAATGACTTTCTTGCGCTTGTTACGGCTAATATCTGCTTGTTCAATCAACATACGCTCTGCGGCAACTGTTGTCAAGCGTTCATCTTGATAGTCTACTGGTAAACCAAAAAGCTCTTCTAGCTTTGCTCCGTATGCTTGACTAGCTTCTACTCGCGGTCCGCTTGTATTGTTCATGTTTTTAGGCAAGCCCACTACAAATCGTTCCACCTTGTAAGTATCAACCAACTCCTTAACGCGGTCAAAACCAAATTGACCTTGCTCCTCATTGATTTGGATGATTTCAAGTCCTTGAGCTGTAAAACCGAGCGGATCGCTAATAGCCACCCCTACCGTTTTTGAACCGACGTCCAATCCCATAATTCTCATAGGTTACAGATCGACTCCTTGTCCTTTTAGGTAGTAGCGAACCAACTCCTCAACGATTTCATCACGCTCATACTTACGGATTTGATTTCGTGCATTATTATAACGAGGAACGTAGGCAGGGTCTCCACTCAATACGTAGCCTACGATTTGGTTAATTGGGTTGTAGCCCTTATCGTTCAACGAAGCATAGACATCAGTCAAAGTTTCGCTAATTTCTTTTTTATTGGAATCGTCCAATTTAAAACGTACTGTTTCTTCAGTAAATCCCATTCTAACACCCTCTTTCCTTAGAATAGTACCATTATAGCATAATTCCTTACGTTCTACAATTCAGGCAGTCTATTTATTTGGATTTTCTACTGTTCTGTCGCACCATTTGCCAATCGGTCTGAAATATATTTGCTTGGTTCATTCTTCAAGAGATTTTCTAAACCAATGTTCTTCAAATATTCTAACTGAGAAGCCTTCTTGACATCCAGAACTTGAAAATCAAAACTAGTCGTTGTTTGAAGTTCTGTTGCACTCAATAGTTTAGTTTCAAGCTTAAATCCTGCTAATTTACGAGCTTCTATGATAGCCTCATCCTTCTCCTCTGCCTCCAGAAGAGCTTTTTGAGTTTCTTCCACTCCATGTTGGTCAATATAGGTCTTCAACTCATCAGAGACTGGACGCCTTTGTTGAATCGTTAAGCTCAAAAAAGTCTTGTCTTTATAAGTAATGGTTTGGGTTTGCTGGCTACCATCATCTGATTTCGGCAAAACCAAAGTCTTGGTTACAACTGTATTCTTCTCAGCATTTTCAATAACTGGCAATGCCGACTGAAGCGTATCCTTTTCTGTTTTTGTAGCTGTTCCAGTTTCTTTTTTCTGTCCGCAACCAACCAGGACAAAAAGGAAAGCTAGACTAACAAGAACTATTTTTTTCATTTCTTTCTTCTTTCTTTTTGAGATTAAAATAGAATAAGACTGGGAATTGCTCCCAGCCTTGATGTTTATAGAGCTGCACGCAAACGTGCTTCTGCATTTTCTACATTACGGACAGAGCGTGGTAGGAAGGCACGAATATCGTCTTCCTTATAGCCAACTTGCAGGCGTTTTTCATCTACAAGGATTGGGCTCTTTAAAATTCTCGGCGTTTCCATAATCAGATTGAGGACTTCATTGACGCTCAAATCTTCAATATCCACTCCAAGGGCTTTGGCATAGCGATTTTTAGATGAAACGATGCTGGCTATTCCGTTATCTGTTTTGGTTAGAATATCCAGTAATTCTTCTCTCGTAATTCCTTCTTTACCAAGGTTTTGTTCTTTATAACTTAACTGGTGGGCATTGAGCCAGGTTTTTGCTTTTTTACAGCTAGTACAACTTGAGACTGTATAAATTTTAATCATGTACCTACCCCTTTCGCTACATGTTACTATCAGTTTAGTCTATTATACCATAAAAAACATCCGACTTGCGACCTATTTTTAAATTTTTTTGACTTTTTTCATCATTTTCGTACTTTTTTCTTGACAAAATGAAATTTACAGCCATTCTTTATATTTCTTGATATAAATTTTTTTCACAATTGTCACACTAATCATATACAAAATAATGATGAAAAGTAAAAAGATGAAATAAATCGGTTTTAAAGGAGTTAGATGAAGTAGGATTGCGAGTGGACTGTAGGGAAGGAAGGTCACAAAGGCTGCAGCCAATAAGGTTGTCACAAGGACTAGCCAAGCCGGACGACTTTGTAAAAAGGGAATTTTGGCTGAACGCAGCATATGAATAACCATGGTCTGTGACCACATGGACTCGATAAACCAGCCTGTCTGGAACAAGACAATAAAGCCTACGGCCGACTCTGCTCCATGAACATAGGCATGACCTGTCGTCATGGGTACAATGATAAAATAGAGCAAAATAAAGGTCAAAATATCAAAGGCAGAAGAGATAGGCCCCATCCAAACCATGAAACGTGTGATGGACTTGGCCTCCCATGTATGCGGATTTCTCAAAAAATCTTTATCCACCTTGTCAAAAGGCAAGGCAATACAAGATAAATCATAGACTAGATTTAGGATAATCAAATGAACTGGTGCCATTGGTAAAAATGGTAAAAAGATTCCAGAGACCAATAGGGATAAGATATTCCCAAAATTAGAACTCACTGTCATTTTGATATATTTGGTCATATTAGCATAGACCTTACGCCCTTCAACCAGTCCTTTTTCAAGCACCATGAGATCCTTATCAAGTAGGATAACATCAGCTGTTTCTTTGGCAATATCTACTGCTGTATCAACAGAAATCCCCACATCTGCTACTTTCATAGAAGGGGCATCATTGATTCCATCTCCCATATAGCCGACAGCATGACCATTAGCCTTAAATTGCAAAATAATCCGTGCTTTTTGGTCAGGAGAAAGTTTGGCGAAGACGGTTACCTCCTCTACGGCTTGAGCCAATTCTTGATCGCTCATCTGATCAATTTCAGATCCCAACAGCATCTGATTGATATCTAAACCAACCTTTTCACAGACTGCTTGGGTAACCTTTTCGTTGTCTCCCGTCAAAATCTTTGTTTGAACCCCATGTTCTAACAGAGCCTTAATTGCTGGTGCTGCAGATGGTTTTGGTGGATCTAGAAAGGCTAAATAACCAGTTAGAATCATATCCCCTTCATCATCAACTGTATAGGCATGACCTTCCCTCAAACCTGACTTATAGGCCACTCCCAAGACACGCAAACCTTGTTGATTGAGTTGTCTGACTTCTGCTAAAATTTCTTCTCTAATAACATCTGTCAAGGGAGTAATCACTCCTTGGTATTCCGCATGACTGGAAATCATCAACATTTCCTCTAGGGCACCCTTGGTTACCAAACTAACAACTTCGTGTTCATCCTTAACGATGACACTCATCCGTCTGCGTTCAAAATCAAAGGGCAATTCATCTATTTTTTGAAAAGTTTGAGCCAGATTTTGCAAGAGGGCGTGTTCTTTTGCTTCCTTTTCAGTCCGTTTGATGATGGCTCTGTCCATCAAATTTTTCAAGCCCGTTTGAAAGTAGGAATTGAGATAGGCACGTCTCAAGACCGTCAAATCCAAGCGTCCGTGGATGTCCAAGGGATATTCTAGAACGATTTCGTCTTGGGTTAGAGTTCCTGTCTTATCTGTACACAAGATATCAATCGCCCCTAAGTCCTGTATGGCATTGAGTTTCTTGATAACCACTTTTTCCTTAGCCATGATAATAGAACCTTTTGCTAGACTGGCCGTGATGATCATAGGAAGCATCTCAGGTGTCAATCCAACACCAACACTCAAGGCAAATACGCCAGCTTCCAGCCAGTCGCCATCTGTTAAACCATTGGACAAGAAAACGATGGGCACCATGACCAACATCAAACGGATCAAGAGCCAAGAGATACTATTCATCTCCCGCTCAAACGAAGTAGGCTCATCATAGGTGTTCAGAGTCTGCTCAATGGCCCCCATCATAGTATCATCACCAACCGCCAAAACCACGGCCTTGGCGCTACCAGATAAGACATTGGTTCCCATAAAAGCCAAGGATTCGGCTTCGAGAAGACTATCAGGTTGTTGAACTGTTGCCTTGGTCAAGGCCAATTTTTCAACCGATTCACTTTCACCTGTCAAGCCCGACTGTTGGACAAAGAAATCGCGCGACTCAAATAAAAGAAGATCTGCTGGAATCATGTCTCCAGCGCTTAATTTAACCACGTCACCCACTACCAAATCATCGATAGGTACTTCTTGGATTTCTCCTTGACGAATGACAGTCGCTGTGTTGACAATCATTTTTGATAGATTGGTCGCAGCCTTATCACTACGGAGTTCTTGGACAAAGCGTATACCACCAGAAATGAGGACTAGGACAACGATGATAATAGAAGTCGTCGGATCCTCTTGACCTGGTTTTGCCAACCAGACATTGGTCACCAAGGAAATCACGGCGATGACCAGTAAGATGATCGTAAAAGGATTGATAATGGATTCGTAAATCTTTTTGAGGATACTGTCTTCTTGACCCTTTGTGATGGTATTTTCGCCATATAGGTCACGATTTTTCTCCACCTGCTCCTCAGTCAAACCGTTTAAACTGGTATGATAAAAAGTTAGACTCTCGTCTAAAGGGACTTGAGTAGCTGTTGCTAATCTTTCTTTTGTAGTTTTCATTGGTTTCTCCTATCTGCATGAATGATGTATTTCATACACAGAGACCAATCACTTTATAAGGGCAGAACGACACAAATCAGCGATTGGCTGTGTATGTGCGGTTCCGGATGATCGTCAATTTGCATCGTCTATCTCCTTTCTTTGTTTTAAACAGTAGAAAATCCCACCATAAAATGGCAGGATTAAAAAACTAATTATCTGTTTTTCGTTCAAGCTTTAACTCCATAGGGCAATGAAATGAGCTTAGTCTTGGCCTTCGCGACCAGGACTGTTGACCAACGAGTAGTGTCTCCACTGCTTTGCGGTAGTCATCCGTATCCCTATGGTAGCCTCACCTACCGTTTTCGTTTTTCAGTATAAACCTTTAAAATTTAAAAGTCAACCATTTGAGTTGTTTGACTCTTAAATAACTATCAACTCTTTTGGAGCAAGAGTCAATAATTCACAACCTGTCTCTGTAATCAGAATATCATCCTCGATACGAACGCCATATTTGCCTTCAATATAGATACCTGGTTCATCGGTCAAGGCCATACCTGCCTTAATAGTTTCAGTAGAAGTTTGGCTAAAGTAAGGCTCTTCATGAATATCCAGTCCAATACCGTGTCCGATACCGTGGGTAAAGTAGTCGCCATAGCCTGCTTCGATGATAATATCACGAGGAATTTTGTCAAAGTCACGGAAACCTAATCCTGCCTTGGCTTGGTCAATAAGGGCTTGGTTGGCTTTCAAAACCGTATTGTAAATCTCTGCCTGCTCGTCGCTAACATGCCCCAAGTAGATTGTCCGGGTCATATCGCTGACATAGTGGTCATAAAGGCAACCGAAGTCCATAGTGATGGCTTCTCCCAGCTCCACTGGTTTGTGCATAGGATGGGCATGAGGTTTGGAAGAGTTGATCCCACTAGCTAGAATAGTGTCAAAAGACAAGCCAGATGCTCCCAACTCACGCATGCGGAAGTCAAGGAAGTTGGCAATCTCAATTTCAGTCTTTCCTGGCTTAATAAAGTCAAGCGCATCGCGGAAAGCTTGGTCTGAGATAGAACAAGCCTTGCGAATAGCTGCAATCTCCGCTTCATCCTTAATCATACGAAGACCTTCAACAAACTGAGTTTGTGGAAGCAAGTCAACTCCTTCAAAGGTTGCCTGCATACGGTGATAATAAGAGACCGAAATCTCGTCCTCAAAACCGATTCGAGACAAGCCCATATCCTTGACAATATCTGCAATGACAGCCAATTCATCGCGATCAGCCACAATCTCAAAACCAGTGGTTTCTTGCTTAGCTGCGATGATATAGCGAGAGTCTGTCACCAAGACCTGACGGTCACGGCTGATGAAGACTGTTCCGTTTGAGCCCCAAAAACCAGTCAGGTAATAGACGTTTTTGAGATTATTAATGATGATGCCATCTAGTTCTTTTTCTTGCATTTTAGCGAGAAATGCTTGTACGCGTTTATTCATGATGTAACTTTCCTTTCAAATAGTGTCCTGTGTAGCTGGCTTCGTTGGCCGCTACTTCTTCTGGAGTTCCTGTTGCGATGATGGTTCCACCACCTACACCACCTTCAGGTCCCAAGTCAATAATATGGTCTGCTGTCTTGATAACGTCTAAATTGTGCTCAATCACGAGGACTGTATTGCCATCGTCAACAAAGCGAGCCAAGACTTTAAGCAAGCGAGCGATATCCTCTGTATGCAGCCCTGTCGTCGGCTCATCCAGAATGTAGAAAGATTTTCCTGTCGATCGTTTGTGGAGTTCACTAGCCAGCTTCATACGCTGGGCTTCTCCCCCAGAAAGGGTGGTAGCAGGTTGCCCTAGCGTCACATAGCCTAGCCCTACATCCTTAATGGTCTGAAGTTTGCGTTGAATCTTTGGAATGTGTTGGAAGAATTCCACCGCATCGTTGACAGTCATGTCCAAGACCTGCGAGATATTTTTTTCCTTGTAGTGAACTTCTAGGGTTTCACTGTTGTAGCGGGTTCCGTGGCAGACCTCACAAGCTACATAAACATCTGGCAAGAAGTGCATCTCAATCTTGATAATCCCATCACCTGAGCAGGCTTCACAACGACCACCCTTGACGTTGAAACTGAAACGCCCCTTCTTGTAGCCTCGAATCTTGGCTTCATTTGTTTGAGCAAAGAGGTCACGTATATCATCAAAGACTCCCGTATAGGTAGCAGGGTTAGACCTTGGCGTTCGTCCGATAGGGCTCTGGTCAATGTCAATCAATCGGTCTACATGCTCAATCCCTGTAATAGTCTTAAATTTACCAGGCTTGTCTGAATTACGGTTGAGCTTCTGGGCAATGGCTTTTTTGAGGATGCTGTTGATTAAGGTCGATTTCCCTGAACCTGATACCCCTGTCACCGCGATGAATTTTCCTAGCGGGAAACGAGCAGTGATATTTTGCAAGTTATTCTCACGCGCTCCTATCACTTCGATAAAGCGACCATTTCCCACACGGCGCTCTTCTGGCACTGGAATGGCACGTTTGCCTGACAAGTACTGGCCTGTGATAGACTTGCTGTTGCGAGCCACCTGTTTGGGCGTACCTGCAGCAACAATCTCCCCACCAAAAACACCGGCACCGGGACCAACATCAATTAGATAATCAGCCTCACGCATGGTATCTTCGTCGTGTTCCACCACGATAAGGGTATTGCCCAAGTCACGCATCTTTTTCAGACTGGCAATCAGGCGGTCATTGTCCCTCTGGTGGAGACCGATTGACGGCTCATCCAAAATATAGAGGACACCTGATAGGTTGGAACCAATCTGGGTTGCCAAGCGAATACGCTGACTTTCACCACCTGAAAGGGTTCCTGCCGAACGTGACAGAGTCAGATAGTTGAGTCCCACGTTATTGAGGAAGGTCAAGCGATCCTTGATTTCCTTGAGGATTGGGCGAGCAATGATGGCTTCATTTTCAGATAGAGTCAACTGGCTTACCAAGTCCAAGTGGTCTGCGATAGACAGGTCTGAAATTTCTCCGATGTGTGGCCCTTGCTCACCACCCACACGGACAGACAAGGCTTGGTCATTGAGACGATAGCCATGACAGGTTCCGCAGGTCAACTCATTCATGTAAAGGCGCATCTGGGTGCGGGTGTAATCACTGTTAGTCTCGTGGTAGCGACGTTTGATATTATTGACAACTCCCTCAAACGGAATGTCGATATCGCGCACACCACCAAATTCATTCTCATAGTGGAAATGGAATTCCTTGCCATTAGACCCATAGAGAATCAAGTTCTTATCCTCTTCTGACAAGTCCTCAAAAGGCTTATCCATATCCACTCCAAATGCCGTCATGGCCTGCTCTAGCATGTTTGGATAGTAGTTGGATGAGATAGGATTCCAAGGTGCCAAGGCTCCCTCACGTAAGGTTTTGCTGGCATCTGGCACTACCAAATCAGTATCCACCTCCAGCTTAATACCCAAACCATCACACTCACTACAAGAACCAAAAGGAGCATTAAAGGAGAAGAGTCGAGGCTCTAACTCTGGAACAGTAAAACCACAAACTGGACAGGCATAATGCTCAGAGAAGAGCAACTCCGAATCGTCCATCGTGTCGATAATGACATAACCTTCTGCGATACGAAGGGCTGCCTCAATGGAATCAAAGAGACGACTACGGATACCCTCCTTGATGACAATACGGTCAACCACGACATCGATATTGTGTTGCTTGCTCTTGGACAACTCTGGCACTTCGGTCACATCATAGACTTCCCCATCCACACGGACACGGACGTAACCATCTTTCTGAATCTTCTCAATAACACTCTTATGTTGCCCTTTTTTCTTGCGGATGACCGGAGCTAAGATTTGCAGACGCTGGCGTTCTGGCAATTCCAAAACCTTATCCACAATTTGCTCCACAGAAGAAGCCTTGATGGCTCCATGCCCGTTGATACAGTAAGGCGTCCCCACACGAGCGTAGAGGAGACGCAGATAGTCATTGATTTCAGTCGTTGTTCCCACCGTCGAGCGAGGGTTTTTACTAGTCGTTTTCTGGTCGATGGAAATAGCTGGGCTAAGACCATCAATAGCATCCACATCAGGCTTCTCCATATTTCCCAAGAATTGACGAGCGTAGGCTGACAAACTCTCTACATAGCGACGTTGTCCCTCAGCATAGAGGGTATCAAAGGCCAGACTGGATTTCCCAGACCCTGACAAACCAGTCACGACAACCAGCTTGTCTCGTGGAATCTCCACATCAATATTTTTCAAATTATGGGCACGCGCCCCATGAATGACAATTTTATCTTGCATCTTTGTTCTTTCTAGTCCATTATTGCTTACCATTATACCAAAAAAAGTGAGATTCTATTACCCAAAAGGCCAATTTTGTAGTATAATAGTACGGTGTGAAAAAATCTGAAAAATGAGAAAGGATAAGGGATATGAAACAAGTTTTTCTCTCTACAACAACTGAATTTAAAGAGATCGATACGCTTGAACCGGGTACTTGGATCAATCTCGTCAATCCGACTCAAAATGAATCACTCGAAATCGCTAACGCCTTCGATATCGATATTGCCGACCTTCGAGCACCGCTCGATGCGGAAGAAATGTCTCGTATTACGATTGAAGACGAGTACACCCTGATTATCGTAGACGTGCCGGTCACAGAAGAGAGAAATAATCGCACCTACTACGTAACCATCCCGCTTGGTATTATCATCACAGAGGAAACCATTATTACTACTTGTTTGGAACCATTACCTGTCCTCGATGTCTTTATTAACCGTCGATTGCGTAATTTCTACACTTTCATGCGTTCGCGTTTCATCTTCCAGATTCTCTATCGCAATGCAGAGCTTTACCTAACAGCCCTTCGTTCAATAGACCGTAAGAGTGAGCAAATCGAAAGTCAACTGCATCAATCAACTCGTAATGAAGAATTGATTGAGCTCATGGAATTGGAAAAAACCATCGTCTATTTCAAGGCTTCCCTCAAAACAAATGAACGTGTGATTAAGAAATTGACCAGCTCAACCAGCAATATCAAGAAATACCTTGAGGACGAAGACCTGCTTGAAGACACCCTGATTGAAACCCAACAGGCCATCGAGATGGCAGACATTTATGGAAACGTCTTGCATTCTATGACAGAGACCTTCGCCTCTATCATTTCCAATAACCAGAACAACATCATGAAAACCTTGGCCCTTGTGACCATCGTCATGTCCATCCCAACCATGGTCTTTTCTGCCTACGGGATGAACTTTAAAGATAATGAAATCCCCCTAAACGGCGAGCCAAATGCCTTCTGGTTAATCGTCTTTATTGCCTTTGCTATGAGTGTCTCGCTCACTCTCTATCTCATCCATAAAAAATGGTTCTAAGAGGAGTTCCTATGTCTCAGATTGATCTACAAAAATTAACTAAGAAAAACCAAGAGTTTGTCCACATTGCTACCCAACAATTCATCAAAGATGGAAAAACAGACGCTGAAATTAAGGCTATTTTTGAGGAAGTTATTCCCCAAATTCTTGAAGGGCAAGCCAAGGGTACGACTGCTCGTTCCCTCTACGGCGCACCGACCCATTGGGCTCATAGTTTCACTGTCAAGGAACAATATGAAAAAGAGCATCCAAAAGAAAATGATGATCCAAAGCTCATGATTATGGACTCAGCCCTTTTCATCACTAGCCTCTTTGCCCTCGTCAGCGCCCTCACAACCTTCTTCTCAGCAGATCAGGCTTTCGGCTATGGACTTGTCACTCTCCTGCTAGTTGGACTTGTTGGTGGATTTGCCTTCTACTTGATGTACTACTTTGTTTACCAATACTATGGACCAGATATGGATCGCAGTCAACGCCCACCTTTCTGGAAATCTGTACTGGTTATCCTAGCTTCTATGTTTCTTTGGTTGCTTGTCTTCTTTGCAACAAGCTTCCTACCAGCTAACCTTAACCCAGTACTTGCTCCATTACCACTAGCTATTATCGGAGCATCCCTCCTAGCCCTTCGCTTTTATCTCAAGAAACGCTTGAACATCCGCAGCGCAAGTGCAGGACCAACACGTTACTAAGAAAAGGAAAGAGCTATGGCATATAGTCAATCTTTAGCTCAGCAGATTCGAAAAATTCTAGCGCTCAAACTTCCTCCCCAAATTTTCGAAGAAGAGCTAGAAGAAAAGAAGCTGTTTGGTGGCCTGGCCTTTATGATTCGTGGTAAAATGGTCCTTACTGTCAGTTCCAGAAAGGATGAACTGGTTATGGTCAGAATTGGCAAGGAAATGGAGAAGCAAGTTCTACCCCGAACAGGAGCTCATACTACATTGATGAGGGGGCGCCTTTATCATGGGTATATAGACTTAGATATAGAAGGCCAAAAAGAATTGCCTTACTGGATTGATTTGGCTCTCTCCTATAATCAAGAGTTGACCAAGTAACTCATATCTAGCGAGATTACTGATTAGAAAACGAAAAGCAACTGCACCAGCGGTTGCTTTTTCACTTGCTTGCCTACAAGCTTCCCTCTACCCTTTTCCCTATAGTTTTCTCCCATCTTTTATGATAAAATAGGCTCAATCAATTTCTAGGAGGAAGAAATATGGTTTCTACTATTGGTGTTGTTAGTTTATCTAGTGGCATTATCGGAGAGGACTTTGTCAAACACGAAGTGGACTTGGGTGTCCAACGTCTCAAGAACCTGGGACTCAATCCTACCTTTTTGCCTCATTCGCTAAAAGGATTAGACTTTATCAAGGACCATCCTGAAGCTCGTGCAGAGGATTTGATTCATGCCTTTTCTGATGATAGCATCGACATGATCCTATGCGCCATCGGTGGAGACGATACCTATCGCTTACTACCTTATCTTTTTGAAAATGACCAACTACAAAAGGTTATCAAACAAAAAATTTTTCTTGGCTTCTCGGATACAACCATGAACCATCTCATGTTACACAAACTAGGAATCAAGACTTTTTATGGTCAATCCTTCTTAGCAGACATTTGTGAATTGGACAAAGAAATGCTAGCCTATAGCCTTCACTACTTTAAAGAATTGATTGAGACGGGAAGAATCTCAGAAATCCGCCCTAGCAATGTTTGGTATGAGGAACGAACTGATTTTACTCCCAAGGCTCTGGGGACACCTCGTGTCAGTCATGCAAATACCGGTTTTGAATTATTGCAAGGAAATACCCAGTTCGAGGGGGAAATCCTCGGTGGTTGCCTCGAATCCCTCTACGATATCTTTGACAACTCTCGATACGCAGACAGCACGGAGCTCTGCCAAAAATACAGACTTTTCCCTGACTTGTCAGACTGGGAAGGAAAAATCCTCTTGCTAGAAACAAGCGAAGAAAAGCCTGAGCCGGAAGACTTCAAAAAGATGTTGCGGACTTTAAAGGACACTGGCATATTCGCGGTCATCAGTGGACTCCTGGTCGGAAAACCTATGGATGAAACTTTCTATGGCGACTATAAAGAGGCACTATTGGATATTATTGACAGCAATATCCCGATTCTCTATAATCTAAATGTTGGCCACGCAACTCCAAGAGCAATTGTCCCCTTTGGCGTCCATGCCCATGTAGATGCACAGGAGCAAGTCATTCGCTTTGACTATAACAAAAAATAAATAGTTTCTCTATTTTTGTGCTTTTGTATTCGTTTTCGTTACAATTTGTATCTGAATTTATTGCATTTCGCTAATTTCTATGTTATCCTTTTGAAGGAGGTGTATATGACAAAACAAAAAATTAATCGAATCGTAGGTTCTATTGGTGCCTTTATTGGAATTATAGTATTTATTGCCTACATACCTCAAATTATCGCTAATTTACAGGGAAATAAAGCTCAACCATTTCAACCTTTATCAGCTGCTATATCTTGCTTAATCTGGGTTATTTATGGATGGACAAAGGAACCTAAGAAGGATTGGATACTAATCATTCCAAATTCAGCTGGTGTTATTTTAGGTGGAATCACTTTTTTGACTTCACTCTAACAAATCTAATAGTATATATAAAAAGCTGGGAAAAGTTTCTCAGCTTTTTTCTATATTCTATTCTCAGATATGCGAGTTACCTGTACACACTAATGACCGCTTTTCCACTCACAATCGTTCTCATGGTCATCAACCAGGCCTGCAGCCTGTAGAAAAGACAAGACGGCGACTGGGCCTGTGAACTTGAAGCCTCGTTTTTTGAGATCTTTGGCTAATTTCTCAGATAAGGGGGTTTTAGCTGGGGCTTGGCGGTAATCGGGAACATCGTTAACGATCGTTTTCCCCTCAACAAAGGACCAAAGATAGGCATCAAAAGAGCCATAGTCTTCCTGTAGTCGTAAAAAGGCTTGGGCGTTAGTGCGTGTAGCAAAAATCTTGGCTCTATTTCGAATGATGGATGGATTCTCCAGCAAGGCTTCCAATTCAGTATCGGTCATCTCTGCGACTGCTTGAATTTGATAGCCATGAAATGCTTCTCGGAAAGCTTGACGTTTGTTGAGCACCGTTTCCCAAGACAAGCCTGCCTGATAGGTTTCCATACACAGCAACTCAAACAAGGCTTGGTCATCATGGAGGGGCTGCCCCCACTCTTCATCATGATAGGCGATGTAGAGCGGATTGGTCACTTTGACCCACGAACAACGTTTTGTCATGCTCTACTCCTATTTGACCAACATTTTAAGGGCCGACTTGATATAGTTCTCAGCTGTATCTGTCGTTCCTTCAAAGAATTTCTTGATTTTCTTGAGCTCGGTTGCCTTGTAGCCCAGAGCCAACATGGCCTCCATAGCTTCTTCCAATTCTTGGTTTTCAGCGCTAGCTTGCACTGCCACTTTGGCAGGAAGATCATCTCCTGCAACTACTACCTTACCTTCCAAGTCCAACACCATCTGTTGGGCTGTTTTCTTGCCAATTTTAGGGAACTTAGTTAAGTAGGTGATGTTCTTGGTTTCAATGGCTTGAACCAAGCCAGCATTGTCATCAGCAGCGATAATAGCAAGAGCTGATACAGGACCAATCCCAGATACCGAAATTAGACTAAGAAAGAGCTTTTTCTCGTCTTCTGAGCGAAATCCATAAAGCAGATGAGCATCCTCACGCACAACTTGATGCACATAAATTTGAGCCTCCTGATTAACCTGACCTGAGTAGGCATAGGGGTTGGCCACATGTAGGATATAACCGATACCATTGGTTTCAAGAACAATGTATTTAGCAGTAATTTTGGTAATGATTCCTTTTAAATATTCGTACATAGTTTTCCTTTTAGTTTAATATTTCCCTAACTCACGGAGACTGGTGTGATTTTCCTGAATGCGACGGAACATCTTTTCCATATCCGATTTGGTAAAATGCACCAAAACAGGACGGCCGTGGGGACAGTTATAGGGATTGTCACATTGAGAGAGCTGATAGAGGAGTTGTCTAGCTGAATAATCATCAATACGATGATTGGCCTTGATTGACCGCTTGCAGGACATCATGATAGCCAGTTCTGCTCGGTATTTCTTGATAGAAACTTCCTTGGTCAAGAGTAGCATATCACACATTTCATAGATGCCTGACTCAATCTCTTCTTCTGCCATCCAAATAGGATGTTCACGTAGGATGAATTGATTTTCCCCGTACTCTGCTAGAAAGACTCCCACTTCCTCTAAAAGAGGCATTCTTTCCTTGAGACGAAGGGCATCATCCGCTGGAAATTCAAAGATATAGGGCACTAGGAGTTGCTGCTGGCTCTGATCAACATTGCCAATGCTTTCACGGTACTCCTCGTACTTGACCCGTTCCTGAGCCGCATGTTGGTCTATGATGTAAAGCCCATCTCTCCCCTGGGCAAAGAGATAGGTCCCATGCATCTGTCCGAAAAATTCCAATTCTGGGAAGCTTGATGATTCTTCTCGCTCCAGCTTGTCATAGGCCTTATCAAGACTTGCTAAGTCTAGCTCTGGATGGTCTAATTGGTCATAGTTAGCAGGCCTTCTCTCTGCAAAATGCAGTTTTGCTGGCTTGGTCAGCTGATCCAAGGTTTCCTTGGCAAATAAAGTTAAATCCTGTCCTTCATCAGTCAATTCTACCTGATAATCAGCTACTTCAGCTTGACTAGGTCTTATCGGCTCTGTTTTCTCATAGTAGAGCGTATTTTCTTTGAGTGGGAGAATGGTCTGCTCCACCTTCTCACGATTGCGCACGGTAGATTTGGCAAGATTTTCCAAGGCATCTGGTATCAAGGTTTGTTCCTTGAGACTGTTGGAAATAGCTTCTGAAACCAAGGCCATCAATTCTTTTTCCTTGGAAATCCGCACCTCTTGCTTAGTCGGATGCACATTGACATCCGCTAGATAAGGATCGATATGGATGTGAATGACAGCCAATGGAAAACGCCCCACCATAAGCTTGCTGCCATAACCATCTAAAATAGCACGATTGAGTAGGAAATTCTTGATATAACGACCATTGATGAAGAGGCTGATATAGTTGCGATTAGCCCGAGTCAACTCAGGCAAGGATACAAAACCTGAAATTTCGAAATCAAGGTCAGAATTTTCAATTTCAATCATCCTCTTGGCGCTAGCTAAACCGTAAATCCCTGCGATAGCTTGGCGCAATTGACCTGTTCCCGCTGTTCGCGTCATTTCCTTACCATCACTAATCAAACTAAAAGAAATCTCAGGATGGGCCAAGCCCAGACGGTTAACAATATCAATGATATGAGACAACTCTGCTTGCTGGCTCTTCATATACTTGAGGCGGGCAGGCGTATTGAAAAAGAGATCCTCCACGCAAACCTTGGTTCCCACAGGACTAGTCGCTGGGATGACTTCTTCAACTTCTCCCCCACGCGCAACGAGCTTGGTCCCATGACTCGCACCATCCACCGCAGTCAACAGAGTCAAGACACTGACAGAAGCGATAGAGGGCAGGGCTTCACCTCGAAATCCGAGCGTCCGAATCCGAAATAGATCTGCTTGATTTTTTATCTTACTAGTCGCATGTCGACGCAAGGCCAATTCCACCTCATCGTGGGCAATTCCATGACCATTATCTGTGATTTGAATCTTCTTGAGACCTGCTTCCTCAATCTCAATGATAATCTGACTAGAACCCGCGTCAATGGCATTTTCTACCAGCTCCTTAACAACGCTAGCTGGACGCTCGATAACCTCTCCAGCTGCAATCTGGTTTGCCAGCACCTCTGGCAATTCAATAATATGAGACATCTTTCAGCCCCTTTCTGTATCTATTTTCCTAGAAATTGATTAGTGCTATTATACCATATTTCAGAAAGGACAGAAAAGCTCCACCACATAGGATACAAATCCCTCCACATAGACAAAGTCCCTTGCCAGGTGTCGTAAAATAGTGTTTAATAAAGGTGTACAAGAAGTGATCACAATTTTGTATGAAAAACAAGGAGAGAAATTTATGAAAGTAGAACTACAGATTAGTGAGACTTATAAGGAGGAAAAACTGATTGTCCAAGCACCTCATCCGACAGATAAAGTCCAAAAAGTCATCGAGTTCGCAGAAAATCTTGACCAAAAAGAAACAATCAAAGGAAAGATTGATGATCAGGTCTATCTCGTTAAGATTGGCAAGATTCAGCGCTTCTATATCGAAAATCGTAAGGTTCTAGCAGAAACAGCAAGTCAGACCTACAACATTGATTTGCGACTCTATCAGGTCCTTGAAATTCTGCCAAGCAATTTTATCCAAATTTCCCAATCAGAAATCATCAATATCAACTCCATCTCTCATCTCAAGCTAACCCCAAACGGCCTAGTAGAAATTTTCTTGAAAAACGAAAGCTTCACCTATTCTTCACGCCGTTATCTAAAAACCATCAAGGAGAAATTAGAACTATGAAAAAACAAATCTTCCACGACGCAGCTGCTGGTGTTCTTATCGGCCTCATCCTCTCTATCATCTTTTCACTCATTTATGCACCAAATACCTACGCACCACTGAGTCCTGAATCTCTGATCGGACAAGTGATGGCTCAACATCAGGTTCACGGTGCCTTGGTCTTGCTCTACTGCACACTGATCTGGGCAGCCATTGGTATTCTATTCAACTTTGGTAAACGATTATTCAGCCGTGACTGGAGCTTGCTCCGTGCAACTCTGACCCATTTCTTCCTTATGCTAGTAGGCTTTATCCCATTAGCAACCCTAGCAGGTTGGTTCCCCTTCCACTGGATTTTCTACCTCCAGCTCATTATCGAGTTTGCGATTGTCTACCTCATCATTTGGACTATTTCCTATAAAAGAGCATCAAAAAAAGTAGACCATATCAATCAACTCTTGAAGCATAAAAAGTAAGAGTGCTGATAAAACCACTTGGAATAATAAAAAAGTCAAGCCTAAGCTCAACTTTCCAAATCATACAAATCTGAGATAATAGCTGCGACACGTTTGATATCTCCCAGCATACCTCGCATTTCAAAGTCAGCCAATACAGGGAAGCCAAAACGTTGACTATATTGCTTGGCTGTCAGGCAGTATTGGTTATTAAAGTTACGATTTCCTGAACCAACTACGCCAAAACACTTACTAGCATTGTCACCATAGGCTATAAAATCTCCCACTGGCGTTGTCAATATCTCAACATCTCCGTTATCAACGCCATTCCCACCTTCAAGGTAGGTCGGTAAAAAAGCGACATAGGGATGGTCCATTTCATAGAAATCTTGGCCTTCCTTGACCAAATCCTTGATATGAATCTTTTGAACCTCAATCCCCTCGTACTGGGATAAGAGATAGTCTTTCAAGCGTGTCACAAAACTTTCAGTATTGCCACTCAGACTAATATAAACTAAAGAAATTGTCTTCATATTTACCTCCATGATTTTATCTATAATCGAAAAATAACTACCAAGATTGTATCTTGATAGTTATTTTTTGTCAATACTTAGGCAAGTTCTTCTGTTTCCTCTTCTTCTGCCAAGGCTTTTTGCTGACGCCACATCTTGTAGAAGACGATTGCTAGGAAGATAACATTGAGTACGATCCCAAAAATAGCAGAACCTTTGGCACCAAGCTCCGCTCCCATACGGATGTTAGGGTCTGTAAAAAGTGAAACCGCATCCTGAACGCCGATAAAGTTGTAGATAGAACCAACGATGGCAACGAAAACATAAGCAAGATAAGTGTAGTTAGCCAATTGGATGTTTTTACGAACAAGGAAAACCAAAGATACAACCACCAGAATAACAGATAAGACAACCAAGAGAATGCTGAAGATAGAATGACCATTCTCCGATACCTTAATGGTGTAAGCAACGAGCTCCTTAGCATAAGTAGCATTAACACCTGATGCTGATGTTTCTAGATTGTTCATACCCTCCGCAGTAGGTACTGGAGATATGATTCCAAATAGTGACATTGCTGAGAGTAAGGCTGAAAAAATCAGTAATACCCATAGATAGATTGGTTTCTTTTTCATGATAGAACCTCCTGATATTATTATTGATATTATAGCACCTTTTGTAAAGGAATACAAATATTATAGTGTCGTTTCTACCTGTTTTCGGTAGGCTTTTGGCGATTTTCCGCATAATTTTCGGAAAACTTTATAGAAATATCCAACATTACTGTAACCAACAGCATAACAAATATCTTCGATGCTGTCACTAGTTGAAAGCAAAAGTTGTTGGGCAGCCTTAATGCGTTGTTTGTTTAAAAGCTCTGCGAAGGTCGAATTGGTTTCTCGCTTAATCAACTGCCCCAGATAGACAGGATTGATAAAGAGATCCTTACTGATATCCTTGAGGGAAAGTTCTTTCTGATAATCACGCCCAATGACTTCTAGCACACTAACCACATTTTCATTCATCCGATATTGCCCAAAGAATCGGGTCAGAGTTTCCTTGATATAAGGAACCAATTCATCGAAGGTTTGAATAGCATGAATGGTTTTGACAATATCCGTCATATCATCAGCTTTGAGGTGTTCAAACAAGTGGAAGACATCCATGACAAACTGGATAAAAAGCTGTTTGGTAATCGGAACACGCGGCGTATTTTCAAGAACCACCTTCTCCAAAAGGTTCAACTCTTCAACGATTTGATTGAGATTCCCCTGAATGATAACCCTATAAATCGGTTCGTAGTAGGCAAAGAGACTCTGAGACTGTTTTAGATTTACAGAACCGTAAAAGAGGGCTTTCTCAGCATTCAGCTTCCAGTGTTCAAAGTGTTCTTGATAGGGAGCTTCAAAAGGTGTAACAACTAACCCATCTAGGGGTTGGTCAGAAATGAAAATCTGCCAGTCTTGACCCAATACATAGTAGGGAATGGTGAAAGAGCCTTGTTTTTCCTTGGATAGACCTATCCACCAATTCTCCTTACCTCCTAGATAACTAACAAATCCAGCCTCGTCTAAATCTTGACTGAGAGTCTGACTTTTCTTTCTTCTCTCTCCAAGCTGACCTGCAATCTTCTCCAGCAGATTTCCTAGCTCTACCTTATCAACAGGCTTAACCAGATAGTCCACCACACTAAGGTTCATAGCTCTTTTTACATAATCAAACTCCTGATAACCTGAGAGCAGGATATAGGCAGCATCTGGTAAAATCTCTTTCATTTCCCGAATCATATCAAGCCCTGTTTTGTCGGGCATATTGACATCTGAAATGATGACATCGACGGGATTTTCCTGCACATATTCGAGGGCTTCATCGGCATGACTGGCTGTTGCGACGACCTCCATATCCCACTTATCAAAGGGAATCAAACGTTTCAGACCTTCTGTCACCATGTACTCATCATCTACTAATAATACTTTATACATTTTCTCCCTTTCTACTCATCTTGAATTGTAATACGATACTGAACACCTGCTTGCTCTGCAGACTCTATAGTAATAGCATAGCGATCCCCAAAATAGAGCACAAAACGCTCATGGACATTGACAATCCCGATAGACTGCTTTTGTTCACTGTAACTGGCTTGGTGTTCAAAATGTCTCTGACTTAACTTTTCTCGGATATCGACCAGCTTTTCAGTCGACATTCCACGGCCATTATCGACCACCAAAATTTCTACAAAACCATCCTGTTTAAGAGCCTTGATGCTAATCACATTATCTGTCCGTCTGTGGTCAACACCATGCGCGAAATAATTTTCTACCAGCGGTTGCAAGGTAAACTTAGGAATCTTCATATTCTCTAACTCTGGATCTATCTTGAAACCATAGGCAATGGACTTGGGATAGCGAACCATGCAGAGATAGCTATACTTCCGACAAAATTCTAATTCCTGTTTGAGAAGAGTTTCTCTTTCGTCAGAAATATTATTACGCAAGAGACTACTGAACTCATAAATAATATCTGCCAGCTCATCTTGACTTTGCATGACTGCGTACATACGCAAAAACTCTAGCGTATTATACATAAAATGAGGATTGATTTGCGCCTGCAAGGCCCGCATATTGGCATCTTTTTGACTAAGCTCTAACTGATAAATATCATGGATATTCTTTTCCAAGCGATCCAACATATCATTGGTGGTCTCTGCGATTAGGAGCAATTCCTGATCCTTTTCAAGCGTATCAATGCGAAGACCTTCTTGTCCTTGGGCAATAGCTTGGATGGAATCCACCAAATCCACTACCTGCTTTTGATAATTGGCAAAGGTCTGCCTCAAAGTCAGATAGAGAATAACAATAAAGAGCATGCTCAAGCCCACAATCAAAGCAGAGCTAGCCACTGTTCCTTGTAAAACAAAGTTTTTAGGAACTGCCACCTGAACCTGATATCCATGAGAAGTCATACCAACAAACCAGTTCTCATGTTCCCTATTGACCCTCTCACCAATATGAAAAATCTCCGTATCAAATGGTGATGTCACAGTAACAGCCATCGGAATATGACCTCGGGTATTGTCAATAGCATGATATAAAACTTCTGGATCCAAGGAGATGTAAATCACTCCTATAGATTGATCCGTTGCTGGGTCCAGAACTGGAATTCCAAAACTATTGACCTCTGGTTTAAAGGCCTCAGCAGGCAAGATATGACCACTTCTTTTATCCCTTGTTGACACATAAACTTCTTTAAAATCCTGCAAGACGATTGCAACACCCGTTATAGAGTCATTTTGGACATAAAGATCATCAATGTTTTCATACAGAGAAATAGAAGTTGACGAAGCTGCTTGATGCTCCAACAGCCAATAAAAATACTCAGAAGTTGACAAGCTAAAGTACTTATAAATCCCTTGTATCCGTTCTTGATTGGCTACTAAATCTTGCGCCAGTTGGGCTGACTCCCGATAATAATACTCCACCTCATCGACTGTTCGAGTGGTTACACGTTGGGCTACTCTTTGAGCTTCCTTTTCCCGTGAATCCCAGTCAGCGTAAGAGAGTAAGATTGCAAAACTCGCAATAATAATCATCATAACTGAACTGTAGGTTCTTAGAAGCGTATGTAGCCAAAACTGCTTCATTCTATCTTGTCGCCAATTTTTCATGGATACTTTCATAGACCGGTTCCAACATATCACTAATAAAGAAATGCCACATCCCAATTCCTACAAAGAAAAGTAGGGCAGGCATATAGTAACCAATTGCCACAAGTAGCACTGTCCCAAGGAGAACCTTGGCCACAGCTGATAGACTCATAAAGATGCCAATCAAGGATAGTTTGAGACTATTTCGATAGGACAAATCAAAATAAACTTGTAATTTCAAAGACACTGTATAGGCCAAAAAGATCAGGACAACTACTAGGACATTCAAAAAGGTCGCAATCAAATGAATAATAGTCTGATGAGGCAATTGCACCAAGAGATACAGGCCATAGACCAAAACTAGATCCACCCCTAAAAAGCTATAGAAAATCAGGTTGCTTGAGACGAAATTTTGCTTATAAAGAGACCACGCCTCCTTCAAACTGTATTCCCGAAAACTATAACCATGTTCTGCATATAGGCTCATCAAGGTAGCACTAGCCGGCGCTAGACCAAGGATAATCCCTCCTGCTAAAGTTAATAACCAAAAGAAGGCTGTCGCAATCATCCCTAAAAAGAAACGATTAAAGACAAAGTCTAAAAATCTCCCCATGATATCCCCCTAAAAATAACTATGAAACTATTATATCATATTTCAAGCGTTTTCAAAAACTTCTAGTATTCATTTACAATCCCACCAAACCATGGTAAAATGAGAATTGTGAAAAAATTATCAGGAGACAATTCATGAAGAAATCTATCTTAACTACACTTCTTTTTGCAGTTCTTTACTTCCTCTGCATGGGGATTGGTGTCCTTTTGGGCAATCTCTTTGACCAAGCTGGAAACATGTTTTATGCGCCTGCCTTTACTGCCCTTGTCGGCGGTAGCGTCTATATGATCCTAGTCGCAAAAGTTCCGCGCTTTGGAGCCATTACCACTATCGGCCTTGTCATCGCCCTCTTTTTCTTGGGAACTAAACACGGTGCCGGTGCCTTCCTTCCTGGAATTATCTGTGGCCTGCTAGCAGATGCAGTAGCTAACCTCGGAAAATACAAGGACCAAACTAAGAATTTCCTTTCTTTCATACTCTTTGCCTTTAGCACATCAGGACCAATTCTAATCATGTGGATTGCGCCCAAAGCCTATATGGCAACCCTTCTAGCAAGAGGAAAATCCCAAGAATATATCGACCGTATCATGGTTGTGCCAAACCCTGGAACCATCCTTCTATTTATCGCAAGTATTGTCATCGGAGCCCTAGTGGGTGCCTTGATTGGACAAGCATTGAGTAAAAAATTGGCACAGAAAATCTGATTACTAAAAAAGAGCCACACGGCTCTTTTTTATTTATGGCTCAATTTCTTGGTCAAGAAATCTCCCAAGAATTGGATTGCAAAGATAATCAAAATGATAATGATGGTTGCCAAGATGGTCACATCGTGATTGTAGCGGTTAAATCCATAAGCGATGGCTACGTTACCGATACCACCAGCTCCAACTGCCCCCGCCATAGCTGTTTCCCCAACAAGGGAAATCAAGGTCACAGTCGTCACACGGATCAAATCTGGAAGACCTTCGGATAGGTAAACTCCCACGATGTCCCAGAAGGTCGCTCCGCTAGCTTGAGCCGCCTCAATGACACCACCATCTAGCTCAGCCAATACCACCTGTACTTGACGGGCAAAGAAGGCAAAGACTGCAAAAGATAGCGGTACGATAGCCGCATTTGGACCAATGCTTGTTCCTACGATTAGATGAGAGAAGGGTGACAAGACTGCCAAGAGAATGATAAATGGAACCGCACGGAAAATAGAAGTGATTTTATCCAAAATCCAGAAAACGATTTTATTTTCCAAGACACCACCTGGTGCTGTCAAGACAAGGAAGAGACCAGCAACTAGCCCTAAGAACCCTCCGATGATGAAGGAAAGAACTGTCATATAGAGGGTTAGGTAGATGGCTGTTCCCCAGCCTGCCTGACCAGCCCAGCCCATCTTATAGACATTTGGCAAATAGGTTTGAATCAATGATTCCATCTTACTGTCCTCCCTTCAATACTTTTAGCTGTACGCCTGCTTGACGAATGGCTTCTTGGGCACCCGCTAGCGCTGCTTTTTCACCTGACAAGACCACAACTAACTCTCCAACAGGAGTGCCATCGAGGATTTCGATATTTCCATAGAGGATATTAGCCGTTACTTGGTAACGCTTGTACAATTCATTCAAAAGTGGCTCGTCTGTTGAAGCACCTGCATACTTGAGTTGCACCAATAGACTGTTTTCAGACAGGTGTTGCACGATTTCTTGCTTCTCAATCTTGACCATAGCTTCATCAATTCCTGTTGCTGTTGAGATAAAGTCTTGAGTCAAAGCTTGTTTAGGGTCTGAGAAGATTTCAAGGACACTACCCTCCTCAATCAAATACCCGTCCTGCATAACTGCCACACGATTGGCGATGTCTTTGACAATCTGCATTTCATGCGTAATCAAGACAACAGTCAAGCCTAATTTTTGGTTCAAATCTTGCAACAAGGCCAAAATCTGCTTGGTTGTCTTAGGGTCAAGGGCAGAAGTTGACTCGTCTGAAATCAAGATTTTTGGATCATTTGCCAAGGCACGCGCAATGGCTACACGCTGTTTTTGCCCTCCAGATAGTTGTGAAGGGTAGTTTTCAGCACGGTCCGCCAAGCCAACCAAGTCCAACAACTTAGCTACTTTAGCCTTCTTTTCTTCCTTGCTAAGTCCAGAATGTTTAAGGGCAAAGGCTACATTCTCCTCCGCAGTCTTCTGACTCATCAGGTTAAAATGCTGGAAAATCATCCCGATATCTTGACGTTTACGACGTAACCGCTCTGCCGTCAAGGTCACCTTGCCATCAAAAATCACATCGTCGTCAATGGTAATTTTGCCTGCAGATGGCTTTTGCAAGAGATTAATCACCCGTACAAGGGTTGATTTCCCTGCTCCAGAATATCCAACGATTCCGTAGATATCCCCTTCTTGGATGTGAATGGTCACATCCTTGACCGCTGTGATGGTTCTCTTCTTTTGATGAAAAGTCACATCGATCTGATCTAACTTGATAATATCTCTACTCATAGCTTCTAATCAGCTCCTCTACTAATTCAATATGGGTGTAATAATCGGCGATTCGCACATTTTCATCTCCACCGTGGTCTCGACTATTGGCATTTCCTAGACCGAAGGCCACCATTGGCACCTCTAGGGCATCAAAGACCGTATGCATAGGCCCTGTCCCAGCTGTAGTCGGCAAGACTGAAACGCCCTGTGGATAGAATTTCTTGGCCAACTCGATCACATTGAGAATGGCTGGTGCGCTCATATCGCTTCGATAGCTCATCTCTCCCAAGGTATAGTATAATTCTACCTTATCAAAGCCATTTTTGTCTAGCTGTTTCCGAATTTTTTCCAGAACATCATGCGATTCTAGGCCAGGAACCAAACGAACCTCTAGCTTAGCACTAGCTTCTGCTGGTAAAATCGTTTTGACTCCTTGTCCTTGATAACCTGACTGAATCCCTTCGATATTAAGAGCTGGCTCAAAAAAGAAACGTTTTAGAAAGGCTACACGGTCCTCTTGTAAGAGAGGCAATTCCAAGCCATAAATCTGGCTGATTTCCCCAGGATTGCGTTGAGCATAGGCATCCACCAAGGCTAATTCTCGTTCATTCGGCTCTTGTACTTCTTCGTACAAACCTTCAACCAAGATACGGCCATCTGCGGCACGAAGGGACTGTAGGGCTTGAAGGAGGTACCAAGGAGCTGATTCCACAACTCCTCCATAACTAGAGTGGATATCCACATCCGCACTTTTTACCTTGGCATCAAAGGTCACAATCCCCTTATTTCCACCAGAAATTTCTAACTGCTCCAAGGCATTCTTGGTCCCTTGTTCCCAAACTAACAAATCTGCACCACGGAGTTTGTCCGCATGTTTTTCCAGATACTTATCTAGGTCTGTCGAAGCTGATTCCTCCGCTCCCTCCATGATAAAACTGATATTGACAGGCAGATCATCATGGTGCTGCATGTATTTTCTCAAAGCACTCAAACGAGCCGTGATATGCCCCTTATCGTCGTCAACCCCACGCCCATATATAAAACCATTGCGGACTGAAAGAGTAAAAGGATCCTCTGTCCAGACTTGATCCCCATCCGCTGGCACAGTGTCATAGTGGTTATAGAAAATCAAGGTCTTGGCATCTGGACGCGAACTCTTGAAATGCGCCATGACAAAGGGCGCCGTATAAGTCTCATCAATCTCCACTTCAGCCCCAACACGCTTGAAAATCTCACCCAGATAATTTGCGACTTCCTTGAGTCCAACCTGCTGGGCAAAGACCGATTTCTTAGAAATCAGGGTACGCAAAACCTCAAAATAATGCTGGGCCACATGATCCTTTTCAAATTTTTCAATCTGTTCTTGTTCGCTAGGAAAAACCATATTCTCTCTACCTTTCTATGAACTACTCTTCCTGACAATCCATGCTCTATACAAAAGCAAGAGGTGGAATTCTCTCTCCCACCTCCCTGTTTCTTATTACCAAACTGGTTGATCCAAACCGTCTGATGTTTCTTCGATAACTTTTTTCACTTCATCTGTATGGTAAGCTGCAACAACTTTCTTGATAGCATCAGCCTTAGGTGATGATTCCCAATCTTTTTTCGCAACAATGATGTTGTACCATTGTTTTGAATTTTCATCAGCTTGTTCTTTGAAAAGTGCTTTCTTGTAGTCCAATTTTGCTTCTGTAACGAAGGTATTGTTTACAACGGCAGCGTCAACTGATGACAATGAACGAGCTGTTTGGCTAGCATCCAATTCAGTGATTTTCAAGTTCTTTGGATTTTCTTTGATGTTAGCAACTGTTGCAAGAGCAGTTCCTGAAACGTCCAATTTAATCAAGCCAGCTGATTGAAGCAAGTAAAGCGCACGGCTTTCGTTTGTAGCGTCGTTTGGTACAGCAATTTCTCCGTTTGCTGGGATGTCTTCTACTTTAGTGTACTTGTTGTCACTTCCATTCAAACCTGAGTAAAGGCGAATTGGAGAGATGTAAGTATCTGCAATCGCTACAAGGTCTTTCCCGTTTTCTTTGTTCCAGTTGTTCAAGAAGTTGTAGTGTTGGAAAGCGTTCAAGTCTACTTCACCATCAGCAGTTGCCTTGTTTGGTTGTGAGTAGTCTGTGAACTCTGTAAATTCCAAAGTGATACCGTCTTTTTTAACCAATTCTTGGATTTTGTCCCAACGTTTTTCTTCAGAACCGCTACGGTTAACAGTTGCGATTTTGATAGTTGTTGCATTGTCTGCTTTCTTTTCTGAGTTTCCGCAAGCGACAAGAGCCAAACCTGCGACTGTAGCAAGGGCTGCTACACCAAGCCATTTTTTGATTTTCATGATTCTTTCTCCTTAAAAATAATACCGTACTAGTATCTCACAATTTATTTGATTCCACAAATTGTTATTAGATAGTCAGATATATAGTTTAAAACTATATCCCTAAAAACTGAGAAATCACCCATCTTATTCAGAATGGATGATTTCAAGAAATTATTTAATATCAGCTTCTGCTGGTAGATAAGTGT
The DNA here is from genome assembly GCF_003942965.1 of Streptococcus mitis. Taxonomy (GTDB): domain Bacteria; phylum Bacillota; class Bacilli; order Lactobacillales; family Streptococcaceae; genus Streptococcus; species Streptococcus mitis_BH. The sequence continues at coordinate 80,899 of NZ_RJOG01000001.1, forward strand.
CTCCGAAGAATTGTTTAGACAATTTTTCAAGAGTTCCGTCTTTGTAGAGTTCTTGGATACGTTTGTCTACAAATGATTTCAACTCATCTTGACCTTTAGCAAGAAGTGGGTAAACGTAAGGTTGTTGGTCGCTTGGAAGTTCAATGACTTTCAAGTTGTCCAAGCCTTGGTTCTTGATGACTGTTTCAACACCGATTTTATCAAAAATCTTGTAGTCAAACTGACCATCGCTCAAGCGTCCCATGATTTGTTGGAAGTCTGCTCTAGTGTAGTTAAGGACAGTTGGATTATCTGAGTGTTGTTTGTTGTAGTCTTCTAACTGTTTAGCAGATGTTGTCCCTTGAACAACTTCTGTTGATTTTCCACCGATATCATCAAGTGATTTGATGCTAGAATCGTCTTTTTTCACTACAAGAACGTTAGGGTTTTTAGCTGTTGGAGCTGCATAAAGGTATTTCTCCGCACGTTCTTTAGTGTAGCTGATGTTGTTAACGGCCATTTGGTAACGGTCAGCATCAAGTCCTGCAAAGACTCCTGACCACTCTGTCTTCTCAAACTTGACATCATACTTGTCAGAGTCTTTAAAGATAGCGCGAACCACTTCAATTTCATAACCAGTCAATTCACCATTTTCTTCATAGTTGAATGGTTTTGGTGAAGCATTGGTTGCAACGATGATTTCTTTCTTGCTAGTTGCTTCTCCTTCTTTCTTAGCACCACCTGAGCAAGCTGCCAGCACACCTGCAGCAACAAGCCCTAGGGCAGCAAGAGATGAGTATTTAACGATTTTTTTCATGTCATTTCCTCCAAAATAGAATACCTTATAATCTTAACAGAAAAAGACCATTTGCGCCATTATATGATATCTATCTCTGTGATAGGTTTTCTTTATGGCTAATTTATACTCAATGAAAATCAAAGAGCAAACTAGGAAGCTAGCCGCAAGCTGTACTTGAGTACGGTATGGCGACGCTGACGTGGTTTGAATTTGATTTTCGAAGAGTATTAAAAGACCAAACGCAAGACTGCAATTAAGACCACTCCAAAGAGAACTGTTCCGACTAGATTGCGGTAGCGAAAGGCTACCCAAGCTGTTGGAAAGACTGCTAAGAAGTCCAGCCATTTGATTTGAGGAAGACTCCCAACCTTGCCTGTCACTACGCTTGAAAGAATCAAGGCAAAGATAATAGAGACGGGCAAGAACTTCAAAAAACGCTCAACGATCGCAGGCAAGCCCTTATACTTGACTAAGATGAAGGGAATCATACGGGGAATCCAAGTCACCAAGCCAGAGAAAATAACTGCTAATAAAAGATACTTACTGACCATCTAAAACCACCCCCATTGTACAACCTAGCAAGGTCGCAAACAGAACAGCTAGTGACTGAGACACCACTGTCAAGAGCAAAAAGAAGGACACCGCAACAACTGCTAAGATAATGAGCAGATTGCGGACAGGAATCCGTCTTTGCATAATCTGGAATTGCGAAGCAAAAATTCCAATGAACATCCCAACCAGGGCAAAATCCAAGCCAAAGATTTCTGGATTTGGCAGCAGGCCACCTAGAGCCGTTCCGACAACTGTTCCCACAAACCAAGCCACATAGCTGTTGAGATTGTTTCCGTGCATCCACATAGGATTGACCTTGTCTGCATGGGCTAACTCGCCCATCAAAACGCCATAAGTCTCATCCGTCAAAAGACTAGACATACCGATATTGTGCCAGAGACTGGTATGACGGAAATAAGTCGATGCGTGTAAACTCAACAAAAAGAGACGTAAATTAATCAAAAAAACCGTCATAGCAATAGCCGCTACAGGTGCTTGAACCGCAATCAGTGCCAGCATGGCAAACTGGGCGCTTCCAGCATAAACAAAGAGGCTCATCAAGCCCATCTCAACAGGTGTCACATAGGGAGCACCGATAATCCCACAGGCCAGTCCGATGCTGACATAACCAAGGGCCGTTGGCATGGCTGCCTGTGCCCCCTCCCAAAATCCTTTTTCTTTCATCTTTCTCCTCATATTGTCTTAATAGGTGGCTGAAAAAGCTCCAGCCACAGCATGGACTATTATAACACATTCAGGAAAGAGAAAAAAGTCTGCTGATTGTAATCAGACAGACTCCATTTTATTTCATCGTATCAAAAGCGAGGCTTGGTTTGGCATTGAGATCCAAGCTTGCGAAGTTTTCTTTGTTCCACTCGCTGACGCTGGCATAGGCAATCATTCCTGCATTGTCTCCGCAAAGGCGCAGAGGGGGAATGATGACATTGACATCTGTAATTTCAGTTGCTAGGCGTTCTCTGAGACCTTTATTGGCTGCCACACCACCTGCCACGACAAGAGTTTTAACAGGGTATTTCTCCAAAGCCTTCTTAGTTTTGGCCATAAGAATATCCAGTACAGCTGCTTGGAAGGAAGCACACAAATCCTCTGTAGACAGACTTTCTCCCTTTTGCTCGGCATTGTGGTGAAGATTGATAAAGGCAGATTTCAAACCTGAGAATGAAAACTCTAGATTATCTTCCTTAATCATGGCACGGGGAAAATCATAAATATCCTGCCCCTGATGAGCTAGCTCATCAATCTCACGACCTGCAGGATAGGTCAAGCCCATGACACGGCCGACCTTATCATAGGCCTCACCAACCGCGTCATCTCGCGTTTCCCCAACAATCTTGTAGTCACCAGCCTCAGAAACATAAACCAACTCTGTGTGTCCACCGCTGACCAAGAGGGCTAGCAAGGGAAACTCCAAAGGCTCCACACTCTGAGCGGCCATGAGGTGACCAGACATGTGGTTAACAGGAATCAGCGGAAGTCCATGAGCCCAAGCAAAGGCCTTAGCAGCTGACAAACCGACTAGTAAGGCTCCGACCAAGCCCGGTCCATAGGTAACCGCCACAGCTGTCACGTCCTCTTCGGTAATCCTTGCTTCTGCTAATGCCTCCTCAATACAGGCTGTAATGACCTCGACATGGTGACGACTGGCTACTTCCGGCACTACGCCCCCAAAACGTTTGTGACTCTCAATTTGACTAGCAATGACATTGGACAAGAGCTCATCATCGTTTTTCAAGACGGCAACACTGGTCTCATCACAGGATGTCTCAAATGCTAAAATATATCTATCCTTCATCTATTTCTCTCTTCATGATGATGGCGTCCTCGACTGGATCATGGTAGTAGGCCTTTCGCTCAGCGATGACCGCCATCTTTTCTTTCTTGTAAAATGTTTGCGCTCGATGATTTGACTTTCTGACTTCTAGGAAAATCTCCTTATCTGTCGGCAATTGAGCAAACAAGGCTGAGGCAATCCCCTGACCCTGATAAGCTCCTTTGACAGCGATTTGCAGGACCTCTGCCTCAAAGATATTTTCCTGCACAGCTAGAAAGCCAATCACTTCTGCCCCATCATAAGCCAGAGCATACCAAGTCTGATCTTGGGACAGGTCTGCTTGAATTTGTTCCAGCGTCCAAGGACTGACTGGGTAAACATCCGCCATAACAGCGTAGATGGCTTGAGCCAGGTCAGGCTGCTGTTGGATTCGTTTAATTTCTATCATAGGCGTTTAATGTAAGACTCGCCAGACTCGGTGTGGTTCTTGAGCCAGTTTTCCTCAGCCTCAACACGTTTGAGGTAGTTCGGCACAAAATCATGCAAGGAGTCTGCTCCCTTGTCCCAAGCCAAAAGAGCAAGATTGGCTGCATTAGGCAAGGTTTCTTTATAGTTAGTCCTTGGCAAGTGTTCTTGAATCTGCTCCACAAAGGGGCCGACTTCTCCGACAAAGGTAACCTGACTAGCACCCTTAACTTTTTCTAACACCTCTTCAAAAGATAGGTGCGCTTCCGGCATGACAGGTTTAGCATTTTCATAAAATCCTGCATAAACATTGTTGCGACGAGCATCCATCAAGGGGATAAACAAACCTTCTTGTTGGTAGGGCACCAGCGCCAAGAGGCTAGACATACCAACTAACTCGATATTCAGAGTGTGAGCTAAGATCTTGGCAGTGGCTACCGCGATTCGCAAGCCTGTGTAGCTACCTGGCCCTTCTGCCACCACGATTCGGTCCAAATCCTTGGGCGTCCAATCCATACTCGCCATTAAAAAATCAATGGCAGGCATGAGGGTAATACTGTGATTTTTCTTAATATTAATCGTCGTCTCGGCAAGAACCTGCTTGTCCTCTAAAATAGCGAGAGAAAGAGCCTTGCTAGACGTATCAAAAGCTAATACTTTCATAACACATTCCTATCTTTTTGTCTGCTTACTATTATACTACAAAAGCTGGCACATGGGAATTTTCTTTATCCCCAAACAAAAATACCCCAGCATGAGCAGGGCATCTAAGCATTTAATCCAAAGTAAAATACAAACCAAACGACATAGGTTACGAGGAGGAGAAAAAGCGAGTAGAGAGTCACAAAGGTAATTTTCCACAAGAACTTAGTTTGTCGTCGTTCCAGTTTGGCAAATAGAAGATTCCCCGCATAAACGCAAGCAACAAAAACAATAAAAGCTACCAAGCGAGCTCCGATAGCAAAAGCAAATAAGTTATACATAGGGCAACCTCCTTGACTTAAAATCTATATGGAATTATGACAAACAATAAAACTCATTTCCATTATCAAAATAACATATTTTCTTTATTTTTGCAAACGATTACCAAAGAAATCGTCCTGTGACTTTCTCGTTTCCGTCTTTTACTAATTTTTCATTTTGTGGTATAATTGAAATAATTGTAACGAATCAAGGTCAATCTAGACACAAAATGGAATGAAATCAAGCAAATCTATGCTAAAAGTTTGGAATAAGCTGACCTGTAAATAGAAAGGAACTATATGATTTACAAAGTTTTTTATCAAGAAACAAAAGAACGTAGCCCACGTCGTGAAACTACACGCGCACTTTACCTAGACATCGATGCTAACTCAGAACTTGAGGGCCGTATCGCTGCTCGTCAACTTGTCGAAGAAAATCGCCCAGAGTACAATATCGAGTATATCGAACTCTTGTCTGACAAATTGCTAGATTACGAAAAAGAAACTGGCGCCTTCGAAATCACGGAGTTCTAATATGGCCTATACTCTTAAACCTGAAGAAGTTGGCGTTTTTGCCATCGGTGGTCTGGGAGAAATCGGGAAAAACACATACGGAATTGAATACCAAGACGAGATTATCATCGTAGATGCTGGGATTAAATTCCCAGAAGATGACTTGCTGGGTATCGACTATGTCATTCCTGATTACTCTTACATCGTGGACAATATCGACCGCGTCAAGGCTGTTTTGATTACACACGGACACGAGGACCACATCGGTGGAATTCCATTCCTACTCAAGCAAGCAAATGTCCCAATCTATGCTGGACCGCTTGCCTTGGCTTTGATCCGTGGGAAACTCGAAGAACACGGCCTCTTGCGCAACGCCAAACTTTACGAAATCAACCACAACACTGAGTTGACCTTTAAAAATCTCAAGGCAACTTTCTTTAGAACGACTCACTCTATTCCAGAGCCTTTGGGGATTGTCATTCATACTCCTCAAGGAAAAATCGTCTGTACGGGTGACTTCAAGTTTGACTTTACACCAGTTGGTGAACCAGCAGACTTGCACCGTATGGCAGCTCTTGGTGAAGAAGGCGTGCTCTGTCTCCTGTCTGACTCGACAAATGCAGAAGTTCCAACCTTTACCAACTCTGAAAAAGTCGTTGGCCAGTCCATCATGAAGATTATCCAAGGCATCGAAGGACGTATCATCTTTGCATCCTTTGCCTCAAATATCTTCCGTCTCCAGCAAGCAACAGAAGCTGCTGTTAAGACTGGGCGCAAGATCGCTGTCTTTGGTCGTTCTATGGAAAAGGCCATTGTCAACGGAATCGACCTTGGCTACATCAAAGCTCCTAAGGGAACCTTTATCGAGCCAAATGAAATCAAAGACTACCCTGCAGGCGAGATTCTTATCCTCTGTACAGGTAGTCAGGGTGAACCTATGGCGGCCCTCTCTCGTATCGCCAACGGAACCCACCGTCAGGTACAACTCCAACCAGGCGATACGGTTATCTTCTCTTCTAGTCCGATCCCTGGAAACACTACTAGCGTCAACAAGCTGATCAACATCATTTCTGAAGCTGGTGTCGAAGTTATCCACGGTAAGGTTAACAATATCCATACCTCTGGACACGGTGGCCAGCAAGAGCAAAAACTCATGCTCCGCTTGATTAAGCCAAAATACTTCATGCCTGTCCACGGTGAATACCGCATGCAAAAGGTCCACGCTGGACTAGCAGTAGATACTGGTGTTGAGAAGGACAATATCTTTATCATGAGCAATGGTGATGTGCTTGCCCTTACTGCTGACTCTGCTCGTATCGCAGGTCATTTCAACGCCCAAGATATCTATGTCGATGGAAATCGTATCGGTGAAATCGGTGCTGCTGTCCTCAAAGATCGTCGTGATCTATCGGAAGACGGTGTCGTTCTGGCAGTTGCAACTGTTGACTTCAAGTCTCAGATGATTCTGTCTGGTCCAGATATCCTCAGCCGAGGTTTTGTCTACATGAGAGAGTCTGGCGACTTGATTCGTCAAAGTCAGCGTATCCTTTTCAATGCCATTCGTATCGCACTGAAAAACAAGGATGCTAGCGTGCAATCTGTCAATGGTGCCATTGTCAACGCTATTCGCCCCTTCCTTTATGAAAATACAGAACGTGAACCGATCATCATCCCGATGATCCTCACACCAGACGAAGAATAAATCAAGAAAACAGCCCCGACGGAGCTGTTTTTTCTATGCTTTCTTTTCTTGATTCTTAGAAATACTACGATTTTTACCCTCAAGATACACCATCAAAATAGAAATATCTGCTGGGTTTACTCCCGAAATACGGCTGGCTTGGCCGATGGTTTCTGGATTAATAAGTTTGAACTTCTGACGGGCTTCGGTCGCGATAGAATCAATGTCATCCCAATCAATATTGGCTGGAATGCGTTTTTCTTCCATGCGTTTCATCTTGGCAACCTGGTCCATGGCTTTGGAAATATAGCCTTCGTACTTGATTTCTGTTTCAATCAATTCGATAATCTTGTCATCCAAGTCCTCTGCAGCTGGTCCGATGAAGGCCACCACATCTTGGTAAGAAACTTCTGGACGGCGAAGGAATTCCTTGGCTGTCACTGCATCTGTCAAAGGCTTGAAACCCATCTCCTCAACCTTGGCATTGATTTCCTTGACTGGCTTGAGTTTGATGCTGTCTAGGCGTTTCATCTCATTTTCAAATTGATTTTTCTTGATTTCAAAGCGAGCCCAGCGTTCATCATCCACAAGACCAATCTCACGTCCCATCTCAGTCAAACGCATATCAGCATTGTCATGGCGGAGAATGAGGCGGTATTCAGCACGACTGGTCAAAAGGCGATAAGGCTCAATCGTTCCCTTGGTCACCAAGTCGTCAATCATGACCCCAATATAACCGTCACTACGCTTCAAAATCAACTCAGGCTTGCCTTGGACTTTCAAAGCCGCATTGATACCTGCGATAATCCCTTGCCCAGCAGCTTCTTCGTAACCTGACGTTCCATTGGTCTGACCAGCAGTGAAAAGTCCGGAGATTTTCTTGGTTTCCAGAGTCGCACGCAACTGGTGCGGCAAGACCATGTCATACTCAATGGCATAACCTGTTCGCATCATCTCTGCATTTTCCAAACCTTTGATAGAATGAACCAGCTCACGCTGTACATCCTCTGGCAGACTGGTTGATAGGCCTTGAACATAGACTTCCTCTGTATTGCGCCCTTCTGGCTCAAGGAAGAGTTGGTGGCGTTCCTTGTCCGCAAAGCGCACAATCTTGTCCTCAATTGACGGACAGTAACGAGGCCCTACTCCCTTGACCACACCTGTAAACATAGGCGCACGGTGGAGGTTGTTTTGGATAATCTCATGACTGGTACCGTTGGTGTAGGTCAACCAGCATGGCACTTGATCCTTGACATAGTCCTCATCACGTGAAGTATATGAGAAGTGATTTGGCGCTTCGTCTCCTGGCTGAATCTCGGTCACATCGTAATTGATTGAAGAAGCCTTGACACGTGGAGGGGTTCCTGTCTTGAAACGACCGATTTCGAGGCCCAATTCCTTGAGATTGTCAGCAAGGTTAATAGAAGCTAGGCTGTGGTTAGGGCCTGACGAGTACTTGAGGTCTCCAATGATAATTTCCCCACGGAGAGCAGTGCCTGTCGTCACAATAACAGCCTTAGCAGCGTATTCTTGATGGGTAGCTGTACGAACACCGACAACCTTGCCATCTTCCACCAAAATCTCATCAATCATGGTTTGACGAAGGGTCAAATTTTCTTGATTTTCAACCGTCTTGCGCATTTCCTTAGAGTAAAGTTCCTTATCAGCTTGCGCACGAAGGGCACGGACAGCTGGCCCCTTCCCTGTGTTGAGCATCTTCATCTGGATGTAAGTCTTGTCAATGGTCTTAGCCATTTCACCACCGAGGGCATCGACTTCACGCACAACAATTCCCTTGGCAGAACCACCGATAGAGGGGTTACAAGGCATGAAAGCCAGCATTTCAATGTTGATAGTCGCAAGCAAGACCTTACAGCCCATACGGCTAGCGGCCAAGGAAGCCTCGACCCCAGCGTGTCCCGCACCAATTACAATAATATCGTATTCTTCAGTAAAATTATAAGTCATATTTCTCTCCTATTCCTCAAGATGAATGTGTCTTAGTTGGCCGTCCCAATCTGGTAAGGCTGTTTTTAGAAAGGCTGGAACTAACTGGAAATCCTCAAGTTTATCCAAATCAATCCACTCACAGGGCTGACTTTTCTCATCTTCCTGCATGGTCAATGGGGCATCTTCAAGCAAATCCACCAGATAATGAAACTCGATATTGTGATAGAAAACACCGTCCTGTTCAAAACGATTTTCAACCACGAAAGCTAGTTGCCCAGCTTGAGCTTTGACACCCAATTCTTCCCTCACTTCACGGACTACCGCATCTTCCGTTCTTTCGTTAACTTGGATCGCACCACCGATAGTGTAATACTTGCCCTTGTCTTTGGTGACTAGAAGCTTGCGATTCTGGATAATCAAGGCTGTCGCCCGAACTCCAAAAACTGTATTTCCTGTTTTTGTTCGAAAGTCTTGTTGAATCATTCTTGTCCTTTCCCTTAAACGACACAAAAACAGTCAAAACTCCAAAGAAGTGCAGGACAAAAAAGCCTGCAACATCCATGAGCTTTGACCATCATTTCTATTGCTTCTATTATTGTAGCAAATTGAGAAAATTTGTCAATCTAAATGTACTGACAAACTTGTCCGTCACGGTAAGCATTGTCAATCAAACCGCCACCTAGACACTCTTCGCCATCGTAAAAGACAACTGCCTGTCCTGGTGTAATCGCGCGTTGCGGTTCTGCAAAGATAACCTCTGCCTTGTCTCCTTTGACATGGACGGTCACCTTAGAATCAGGCTGACGGTAGCGGAATTTTGCTGTGCATTCTAGCGTAAATTCCTCTGGCATGTCACGAGTAAAGTGGACTTGGCTAGCCTCTAGGCTGGTTGACATAAGCGAGTCATGGTAGAAACCTTGTCCTACATAGAGGATATTCTTGCTGAGGTCTTTTCCGACAACGAACCAAGGGGCATTGTCACCACCGTGTTGCCCACCGATACCAAGTCCACCACGCTGACCAATCGTATAGTACATAAGCCCAGCATGCTCGCCCATATCGCGACCATCCACAGTCATCATGCGACCAGGCTGAGCTGGCAGGTAGTTACTGAGGAAATTTTTAAAGTTCTTTTCTCCGATAAAGCAAATCCCTGTCGAGTCTTTCTTCTTAGCAGTTGCAAGGCCTGCTTCTTCTGCTAGTCTGCGAACTTCTGGCTTTTCCAAATGTCCTAGTGGGAACATGGTTTTTTGAAGTTGTTCTTGCGAAAGTTGGCTGAGGAAATAAGTCTGATCCTTGCCATTGTCCACGCCACGAAGCATGTGAACGATGCCATCCTCATCACGCGCCACTCGGGCATAATGCCCAGTCGCTACATAGTCTGCCCCCAAGGTCATGGCATAGTCCAAAAAGGCCTTAAACTTGATTTCCTTATTGCACATAACATCTGGATTGGGCGTGCGTCCTGCACGATATTCCGCTAGGAAATACTCAAAAACGCGGTCCCAGTACTCTTTTTCAAAGTTGACAGAGTAGTAAGGAATGCCAATCTGGTCTGCCACCGCAGACACATCCTTGTAATCTTCGGTCGCCGTACAGACGCCGTTTTCATCTGTGTCATCCCAGTTCTTCATGAAGATACCGATCACATCGTAGCCCTGCTCCTTGAGTAAAAGAGCCGTCACCGACGAATCGACACCACCACTCATCCCCACAACAACACGTGTTTTAGAGCTATCACTCATGGTAAGTCTCCCATCTATTCGTTTATTTATACCCCTCAAAATTCTATTTACTATGACTTTCAATAGAATTTCTTCGAGTATAGTCTTTTCGTTTGCTTTTAGGACTAGGCAACGAGTCGCAGGCATAACTTGAGTTAGGCAAGACGAGTTAACGACGTAATAAAAGATAAACGAAATGACTAGTTCACGATTGAAGGTCGTGTGTGCTTAACGATTGAAGGTCGCTTGAGCAGTATTCATTATAACATGCTTGGTTAGAGAAGACAAGAAAGAGGATGATAATCTACAAGCCTCTCTGTAAATACATATATAATTGTTTAAAAAGAAGGTAATTTATAGCTTAATCCCTCTACTGCTTATTATCTTATTTATAAAATAAACTAAAAATGATATACTGTAATGAGGAGGAATACGTACATGATCCCTTAAAGATACTACCATCCATGTACGTAGAACGATTGTGAAAAACTACAAAGATATTCTAAAATCAAAAAACACCATTTTTACTATTATCATTGTCGCAAGTCTTGGACTTTTAATAGGTTTAGTCATTCATCAAGAAAACATCTTAACAGAAAGAGGCAATATTGCTTTCTTCAAACGGCAAAAAAATGAACAAGATGTCGAACAAGTAAAAAAAGCCATCAAAGATTTTAATATCGATTCTGAAACAATTATAGAAGATTGGAAAAGAATTCAAGAATTGAAGCCAAACACTGACGAAGGCAAGCAAACATTAGCAGACTTTCTTACTACTACGTCCGATAAAATCACCAATCATTATAGCGAAAAAGCTTTAAAAATGGATATAAAGGAATCCGATAGTCAGTTTGAAGATAAACAAACACTTGAAACAGCCATCACTTCCTTACAAAAAATACTAGGAATCATTAAAAGTGTCAACTCCACAAGCGAACAAGCCACTATTGATGAAAAAATAAAACCCATCCAAGAACTAATTTCTAAATTCCAAAAGCAAGTTGAAGTCTTGACCAAAAAAGAAGGACAAAAGACTGACAAAAAAGAAACAGGAACGACTAGTAGCGAGAGGGAAAGAGAAACCTATTCTTCAGGAGGAGAGAGCTACACTCCAACCTATACTGAGTCAAATGGGAGCAGATACAGTTCACAAGCGCCTGCAAGCGAACAACCTTCATCTGATAGTGCTGGCAGCAACGGAAATGATGTGGCAAGTACACAAAATCAAGCAGCTAATACTTCAGAAGTTCAAGCAGAGACTAATACCAATAGTAACAATGCTGGAGTTCCCACAACAAACAGTGATGATCTCGCTAGTTTAGGTGGCGGAGTTACATCATTCGGTCAGCGTTAATCCTTAAGAAAAAGACTGGCCAAAAAAGATTTGAAATCATAAAAACGCATAGTATCAGGTAGACAATGAACTGCACCCCAAAAGTTAGACAGAAAAAATCTAACTTTTGGGGGTTAGTACACAAAAACCTTGATAATATGCGTTTTATTGTGGAAAGATTTACTTCATTTCTTCTGAAATTGAGTTTATATCCATCCTACATAGTAGACAAAAAATCATTACAAAACGGATAAAAATCACAAAATAAGCTCACACTGCCTTATTATGAAAATAAGCTTGCGCCTTTATTTTTACTGCTTATCAACTTTTTAAATCTTTATTCGCTTTCTTAGCAACTGCAATCTGGTATTTCACTTGAACAAATCCTGTACCTCCCAAGGAATTTCGTCTTTGAACAGCAGTTTTAGGTTGTAAGTAGACATAAATATCCTCGGCAATGAGGGAATGATAGGTTTGTAATTCCTCCAAAGTCCAATCTTGAATATTTTTATCAGACTTGATAGAGTCTAGCACTAATCTTCCCACAACCTCATGAGCTTCTCTAAATGGCAAACCTTTCCCTGCCAAATAATCTGCTAACTCAGTTGCATTTGAAAAGTCCTTCTCTGTAGACTCTTGCATTTTTTCCTTGTTTACCTGCAAGCTAGATAACATACCTGCCAACACATCAAGGGAATTTAAAATCGTTTCGACCGTATCAAACATCTCTTCCTTATCCTCTTGCAAATCCTTATTATAAGCTAAAGGCAAGGACTTCATGACTGTCAATAGTCCAAACAGATTCCCATAAACTCTACCAGTCTTTCCTCGAATCAACTCAGCCATATCTGGATTTTTCTTTTGGGGCATAATAGAGGAACCTGTTGTAAACGTATCTGACAAGGTAATGAATTGGTACTCAAAACTACAACAATTTATTATTTCTTCGCAAAAACGGCTCATATGCATCATGAGTATGCTGGCGTTGGATAGAAATTCTAAGATAAAATCGCGGTCACTAACAGCATCCAAAGAATTTGTATAAGGTTGCTTAAACTCCAGCAAATTGCTAGACAATTGGCGATCAATGGGGAAAGTCGTTCCTGCCAAAGCTGCCGCACCTAGAGGGCATAGGTCTGTATGCTTCTGGTTAAATTCAAAACGTTCACTATCTCTTTGAAACATATTGTAGTAAACCATCAGGTGGTGGGCAAAACTAATAGGCTGAGCATGTTGCAGATGGGTATAGCCCGGCATGATCGTCTCCACATGATTTTCCGCCAAGTCTAATAAAACACCTTTGAGATGAGCCAGTTTATCTAGGACATGGCCAAGTTGTTCCTTAAAAACTTAGGAAAACTACATAAAAATTTCATTCCTAGGCTTATTGATGCTATTTATCTGTGGGGAAACATGAGTATTCAGTCAGTCAAAATAAGCAGAGCTAACTCATTTCCCCTCGCCCAATTCAATGATACGATGACATTGTTGGGCTACATAAGCATCGTGGGTCACAATAATGACTGTTTTCCCCTCGCGATTCATCTCTAAGAGAAACTTCAAGACTAAATCTCTATTTTCAGGATCCAGAGAACCTGTTGGTTCATCGGCTAAAATCAGCTGGCTGGGTTTTAAGATGGCTCTAGCAACTGCAATTCGTTGTTGTTCGCCACCAGATAACTCGGAGACCTTTTGATGCAAAGTAGCTGACAAACCTACTCTCTCTAAAATCTCTTCCACCTTTTTGAGCTTGTCTTTCTTAGACAATTTCACATATTTCAGCGCCAGCATGAGATTGTACTCGACCGTTTCATCATCAATCAGGGCAAAATTTTGAAACAGATAAGAGATATGTTCACGGATTATTGTTTGCGACTTAGCAGAATTGACCGCTAAATTTGTCTGACCAAAAATCTCATACCGTCCGCTATAATCACCATCTATCAAACCTAATAAATTTAACAAGGTCGACTTACCACTACCACTTTTTCCAACGATGGCAACCAAATCTCCCTGATCAATCCTGAGAGACAAGTGATCCAAAATCACTTTTCCTCCAATGGTTTTGGTAATATTTTCTAACTCAATCATAAGATGCCCCCTTTCAATAATTCTACTAGACTTCTTTTCTCCATCCTAGAAGCCAATACTAGCACAAATAGTATATCCAGACATGTAAAGCCTGCAAACAGCAGAAGTGGCAAGAACGCATGGGCAAAGAAAATCAAGACTAGAAGAGGTAGACTATAGCCCAGCAAGAGCAGAACTAAGAGAGGACGGTAGCGATCGACCAGTTTCCACCCCATAAACTTCTTGGTAATGATATCCCTGCGCTTCAACAAGAAAGTAGTAACGAGTAAAAAGTAGGAGACAATCATACTAAGAAGAGCAAATAAGGCAAACAGAACGTTAAAATTGCGAACAGAATCCCGATAGGTATCAACTATCTCCTCTTGAATGGCTTGAATCGATGAAAATTTTAAATAGCTACCATCAGATAAGTTATCGACTAACTCCGTAATCACTTTTTGATTTTGTTCTGTATTTTCAACTTTCATCGGATTGTTTAAACCTGTCGTTGACAAGTGAGTCTTTTCTTCCCACATCATGTCTTGATCATTTACCAGACTAATGATTGGATTGTGGAGATTTTCCTTTCGCTCATTATTATAAGGGAAGAAAGACCAATCTCCTTCATAGTAGGCAATTTCTACATCCATATCTTCTATTGTTTTCTTTTGTTGATCTTCATACCTCATAGAAAGATAGGCGATAGATTTTCCCAAGAACTGATTCTTGCCTTCTTGTCCTTTATCACTGGCTGGCATCAAAATAACTTTTTTAGTGCCGATATCAGGTAGCTTAAAGCCCTTACTCTCTAAGAATTGACGGTTTGCATAGTAAACATCTACCTCATCAGGCAGTTGGTAGTGCTGCACTTGTTCTGCTTTGATGACTGGTTTGATAGGAAGACTCGCACCTCGCACATAGTTTACTTGTGTTTTTGCTAGCAAGTCTTGATAAAATTGGTAGAAATAATCTGTAGATTTCCCTGAACCTGCTAGCTCTTCTTGCCACAGGTTATCACTGAGTTGGAAGGTTTCTAAGGTCAGGTAATTGCCTTGGCTTACCCACTGTTGCTGATAAGCAAGTTCTTTGTTTTCTTGTTCTAGACTTCTGCCTACCCCAATCAATAAGGCCGTCAGTAAAATAGTTGTCCCTATTTTCATCACATAATTGAAGATGAGACCAAGTTTGACAGATGAAAAACCCTTCAACATGGAGCTGACTGTCATTTTCTGAATCATCAGGTAGGTCAGCCAACTGATGAACAAATACAACTGTAAAAGCAGAAATTGGGATAAGAGTAAACTTGGGAACAAAAGTTTTGGTCTGTAGTCCAGCACTAAAAATAGTCCCAAGTCAATGATAAGACTTCCACCCAAGAGAAGATAAAAATTTGTCTTTACAAAACCAGCTAAAATCGCTCTGCTTTGAAAACCAAGTAACTTTTGAACCCCCACTCGTTTCATCTCCATCATCGGCTGATAAACTGTCATTAAAATCACAAGCAAGATTGCCAAGATAAAGATAATGATAGATAGTAACAAAGCTTGATTTAGCACTCCAACCTGACTTCGGTAAGTGGGTTCTAATAAAATCGTCTTATCTATCTGGAAAAAATCACTCCACTTTTGTAGAATGGTATCGCGATCTATCTCTTTGCTGGAGGTAATCATGTAGCGTCCATTTACAGTATGGGATTTATCCTCAATATAGGATTGAAAGGTCTGGAGTCGAATGAGTTTCACCTTTAAAAAGGTGGGAATGGTTCCTAGATTATTGGGAAGATCCTGGTTGCTGTAGACCCCCTTTTCGTTCTTTGAAAAATCAAGAGAAGTCAGACCGAACTCCTGATAGGGGAAGGTTTCCTTATCAAAAACACCAGCCTTGACGGCCTCATCTCCATTATCTACTTTGATAATAGAGACCTTGTCTTGGCTTGCAACCTCTTCAAAAAACTGGAGAATCGTTTCTGTCGGTTTAGTGACATCTTTCAAGTACAAGTCAAATGAATAAGTTGTCTTGCCCATCTCCTGAATCCGCACTATTTCTCGTGTAACATTTACATTCAGGACAAAAAACGTAGTACACAGTAAGAGCAAGAGCATACAAAGATGACTGATTTTTTTCATAGAGATACCTCCCGTGAAGAGACGAAACTGGGAAAAAACTAACTTTCCAATAAAGCCACACAGTGATTCTCTCAGCTTAATTGTGTTTAAGGCTGAAAACACTGTGTGGTTTTTGAATGTTTGAACGTTTAGAGGTTAGATTTTTAGGCAATTGTCTATCAGAATGTCCTTTTATCTGTCAATAATCCTAGAAAATCTTGTCGTTTCAAGTCGGAGAAATGTTTGGTAGAAAGACTTCCTTTTTGAAGTCCATCATCTCTAACCTGCAAATAATAGCTATGTTGGCTTGTTTTAATTGTCAAAAAATCGCCAAATATAAAAACTCTTTTCCAGTTACGAATCTCAAATTCTTTCATCTCTGATTTTGGAATGCGGATAAGTCCTTGCCGCAAATCACGATGATGCTCACTTGTGAAAGTCATCCCATTCCCAAGATTTCTTATCAGTAGTTCATCTGGAGTTACCATCACCAGCGCTATTTTAGTTAAGAAAATTTCAACTGTTGGTGGTAAGATCGCTAGATTAAACCAAGGGTGTAAGTAGCGATAAGCTAAGAAATAGTTAGGTTCCTCACCCAATCCTAGTTGTTTATATAAGGCCTTGACCTCACTATCTAACCTCGCTTCAAAAGACACATCCGAATGTTCTTCTTCCTTCCTCTGATTAAAATAACGCATCCAGACTAGGAAACCTATAAAGACTAGGACAAATATTCCTGATAAGAGATATTTTACATTGTAGTTCATCACTTAACCTCCTGAGTCACTAATCTGCCTAAAGCAGAGGCCTATCTATTTTGAAAATAGTTCCATAACAACTTTANATAAGACTGGTGTCATTAAAATTAGGATAGTTCCTATCACAAATATCATGACTACTCGAAAAAGCTCCTTATTTTTAAACATTTTTCCACCTCTTTTCTAGCTACATCATAGTACCCGTTAACCCCGTCTTAAAATTACACCAAGCTTATTTTAGTTTTCTTTTCTACTTTTTATATTACTATGATACAATATTTTTAATAGGATTTTATTGTTTGTTAACTTTTTTCACGAAAAGGAGAAAATCATGCGTTATGATTTCGGAAAGGTCTATAAAGAAATAAGAGAGTCAAAAGGATTGACCCAAGAAGAGGTCTGTGGAAATGTCCTTTCAAGAACCAGCCTATCAAAGATTGAAAGTGGGAAGGCGACTCCTAAATATGAAAATATGGATTTTCTTCTCCGGCAAATTAATATGAGTTTTGAAGAGTTTGACTACATCTGCCATCTCTATCAGCCGAGCCAACGGACAGAAATCATGCAAACTTATCTCAATATGAATTCCATCATTGGTGGCAGTGGTCTAGTTCATTTTTTTGAAACATGCCAAAACTATCTCAAGACCCATCACGACCTGCCTATAGAAGAAATCAGGGATATGCTTGAAGTTGTCATTCATATTCGTCAACATGGTACAGAGCAACTGTCAGACCAAGTGAAACAGACTGTCAAAAAACTTTGGGAAAAAATTGAAAAACAAGATACATGGTATGAAAGCGACCTAAAAATCCTCAATACCATCCTTTTCAGCTTTCCTATTGAACACCTCCATCTCATCACTGAAAAAATCTTGCAACGCTTAGAAGTCTATAAAAACTATCAACATTTATATGACTTGCGAATGGCAATCCTACTCAATCTTTCCACCATTTACTTATACCATCAAGACAAAAACATGTGTCAACAAATCTGCTACACTTTATTGGAGGATGCCAAGAACAAAAAAAGCTACGATATGCTTGCTATCTGCTATGTCCGTATTGGGATTTGTAGGAATGATGCTAAATTTATCCAAAAAGGGTTCTCCCTTCTGGAGCTGACCGATGAAACTTCCATTCTAGCCTTTCTCAAAAAAGAAGTGGAGACCTATTATCAACCGAAGGAAAGATAAAAAAGTCGAGGGATTTCCTCGACCTTTTCATATTATTCTGTTCGTTATTTCTTAATACCAGCCGTTGTTAAGCCAGAAGTTTTTAGCGGCTGACCATGAACCGTAACGTCCTGCAACGTAAGCATCTGCTACACGTTCTTGGTTTTCAGCTGAGTAGTCACCGTTCAAGTATGAATCTGTCAATTGGTAACGTCCAATGTATTGGCCGTTTGTAGCTGTATAGCTACCACCTGATTCTTTTTGTGCAATCCATTCTTTAGCTTCTGCTTCAGATCCACTTACAGTTGCAGCTGGTGCTGAAGCTTCTGCTACAGGTGCGCTTGCCACTGGAGCTTCTTCTGCTACTTCTGTAGTTTCTGCTGCTGGAGCTGAAACAGTTTCATCTTGAGCTGCTGGTGCTGCATAAGTAGTTGGCGCTGGTGTTGCAACCGGTGCTACAGGGCCATCGATAACCAACTCTTGACCAACATAAATCAAATGAATGTTGTCAATGTGATTGTTTTCTGCCAATTTCTCAACAGTTGTGTTGTGAGTTTCAGCGATTTCTGAAAGTGTATCACCTTCTTTAACAGTGTAAGTTGATGATTCTTGAGCAGATACAAATGATGGAGCAAATACTGCAAACAAGGCAGCTACTCCTGCAAGAGTTGTTTTAATCTTTTTAGTTGTTGATTTCATATTCGAAAATTCTCCTTCTTTCTATAGTACTATCATACCCTTTAAATATTACTGTTTCTTGACACTTTTATGTAGAAATATTACAAAATTATTTTTTATTTCCCTAAATAAGCTGTTTTTTGTTACAAAAGATGCTTTTTTATGCTATTTGTAGTGTAAAAAGGTTTTCATCCACAATTAAAGCCAAGACCTTCATTCTTTGATATAATAGAGATAAGAATTTTTATAAGGGGAAACTGATGAAATCACTTCGCTTTCAATCTGTCTTTGATATCATCGGACCAGTTATGATTGGCCCATCTAGTAGCCATACCGCTGGTGCTGTTCGTATTGGGAAGATTGTCTCTTCCATTTTTGATGATACTCCGACAGAAGTCGAATTCCAACTATTTAACTCATTTGCCAAAACCTATCGTGGTCACGGAACAGACCTAGCCCTTGTTGCAGGTATTTTGGGCATGGATACAGATGATCCTGAAATCCCAAATAGTCTGGAGATTGCCCACAAGCGTGGTATCAAGATTGTCTGGACCATTCAGAAAGACAGCAATGCTCCTCACCCAAACACCACTAAAATTACCGTCAAAAATGCTCATAAGACCATCAGTGTGACTGGTATTTCTATCGGTGGAGGAAATATTCAGGTAACCGAACTCAATGGCTTTGCCGTCTCTCTCAATATGAATACACCGACTATCATCATCGTTCATCAAGATATTCCAGGTATGATTGCCCTCGTAACAGAAGCACTTTCCCGCTATGGTATCAATATCGCCCAGATGAATGTTACTCGTGAAAAAGCTGGGGAAAAAGCTATTATGATTATCGAAGTTGACAGTCGCAACTGTGATGAGGCCATCGAAGAAATTCGAAAAATCCCTCATCTCCACAATGTCAATTTCTTTAAATAGGAGGAAGCATGTTTTATTCTATCAAAGAATTGGTCGAGCAGGCAGATCTGGACTTTCAAGGAAATGTTGCAGAACTCATGATTACAACAGAGTTTGAATTGACCGGTCGCGAACGTGAAGAAGTCTTCCTTCTCATGGAACGCAATCTGGAAGTCATGAAAGCCTCTGTCCAACTTGGCCTCAATGAAAATAAATCTCGTAGTGGCCTGACAGGTGGAGATGCTGCCAAATTGGATCACTATATCAAAAACGGAAAAACTCTATCAGATTACACGATTCTCTCTGCTGCCCGAAATGCCATCGCAGTCAATGAGCACAATGCCAAAATGGGCTTGGTCTGTGCCACTCCGACCGCTGGAAGTGCTGGCTGTCTGCCTTCAGTTCTAACAGCTGCTATTGAAAAATTAGACCTCAGCCACGAACAACAGCTGGATTTCCTCTTTGCTGCCGGTGCCTTTGGACTAGTCATCGCAAACAATGCCTCTATCTCAGGTGCTGAAGGCGGCTGTCAGGCTGAGGTTGGTTCGGCCTCTGCTATGAGCGCTGCCGCCTTGACTCTGGCTGCCGGTGGAACACCTTATCAGGCCAGTCAGGCCATTGCCTTTGTCATTAAAAATATGCTGGGCCTCATCTGTGACCCTGTTGCAGGTTTGGTCGAAGTTCCCTGCGTCAAACGCAATGCCATGGGAGCTAGCTTTGCCTTCATCGCAGCAGACATGGCCTTGGCAGGGATCGAATCTAAAATTCCTGTAGATGAGGTTATCGATGCCATGTACCAAGTGGGTTCAAGCATGCCAACTGCCTTTCGTGAAACAGCTGAAGGTGGACTCGCTGCCACCCCTACTGGTCGTCGCTTACAAAAAGAAATTTTCGGAGAATAAGCTTATCAAATAGGAGAAACCATGACCTCTATCACAGCGATTTTTTTCGATCTAGATGGAACCCTCGTTGACAGTTCTATCGGGATTCACAATGCCTTTACTCATACATTTAAGGAGCTGGGGGTGCCTAGCCCTGATGCCAAAACTATTCGTGGTTTTATGGGACCGCCTCTCGAAAGTAGTTTTGCGACCTGCCTTCCCAAAGAACTAATCTCTGAAGCCGTGCAGATATACCGTTCTTACTACAAGGCAAAAGGTATCCATGAAGCTCAACTCTTCCCTCAGATTGTAGACTTGCTTGAGAAGTTATCGAGCCATTACCCTCTTTATATCACCACTACAAAAAACACTCCAACCGCTCAAGACATGACTAAAAATTTGGGAATCTATCATTTCTTTGATGGCATTTATGGTTCCAGCCCTAAAGCACCCCATAAGGCAGATGTCATTCGCCAAGCCTTGCAGACACATCAACTAGCACCAGAACAAGCCATCATCATCGGAGATACCAAGTTTGATATGCTGGGAGCTCAAGAAACAGGCATTCAGAAATTGGCCGTCACTTGGGGATTTGGAGAGCAAGCAGATCTACTAAACTATCAGCCTGATTATATCGCCCACAAACCATTAGAGGTTTTGGCGTATTTTCAATAACATAGACTGGGCAACAACTCTATTTCATACTCTTCGAAAATCTCTTCAAACCACGTCAGTTTCTATCTACAACCTCAACGCTGTGCTTTGAACAACTTACGGCTTGCTTCCTAGCTTCCTAGTTTGCTATTTGATTTTCATTGAGTATCAGAATAAAATGAAGCAAGTTTACACATAACAAAACGCATATTACCAGGCTCTCAAGGACTGATAATATGCGTTTTTCTTTTTTATTCAACGTGGGTTGTTTGATTAGCAAAGGCGATAATGGCTTGCTTCAACTCATCTCCACTAAGAGTGCGGAACTCTTCAATCTTTTGATCGATGGCTTCTAGAGGCATGACATTAACCTTACCAACGAAAATCTTATCCATAACTTGGTTATCAACAAGTTCGGTTGAAACCAAGAGTTCTTCGTAGAGTTTTTCACCTGGGCGGATTCCAACTTCAACAATTGGAATTTCGCTTTCGGTGTGGCCACTTAGGAGCACCATTTTCTTAGCCAAATCATAAATTTTGACTGGTTTGCCCATATCAAGGATAAAGACTTCTCCATCCTTGGCATAAGCACCAGCATGAATAACCAGACGACTAGCTTCTGGAATGGTCATAAAGTAACGGGTCATGCGGAAATCTGTCACCGTTACAGGCCCACCTTCAGCAATCTGACGTTCAAAGACTGGAATAACACTACCACGGCTACCAAGAACATTCCCAAAACGAACTGCACAGTAGGTTGATTGGCTACGTTGGTTAAAGCCAGTGACAATCAACTCAGCCACGCGCTTGGTTGCTCCCATAACATTTGGTGGATTAACCGCCTTATCTGTCGAAATCATAACCATCTTAGGTACTTTAGCTTCATCAACAGCCTTAGCAACATTGTAAGTTCCACGAATATTGTTTTTGAAGGCTTCTTTTGGATTGCGCTCCATCATAGGAACGTGCTTGTGAGCAGCCGCATGATAAACAATAGCTGGCTTGTACTGCTCAAAGACTTGCAAGAGGCGGTCATAGTCTTGAATGTCCGCAATCACAGGTACATAATCAATCCCTTGGAACTTGCGAATCAATTCATGATAAACAAGGTAGATTGAGTTTTCCCCATGACCGAGCAAGACGATGCGTTCAGGATTGAAGCGACTAACTTGGCGACATATTTCAGAACCGATTGAGCCACCAGCACCTGTGACTAAGATTGTCTTACCTGTCAGTTCTGCGCCCAGACGCGATTCATCAAGACGAATTTCCTGACGTCCCAAAAGGTCTGTGATATCAATCTTCTGGAATCCTCCACCTGCTTGGTGAAGTCCCTGAACAACCGTTTCAACCTTAGGCATCTTGTAACATTTGACACCCAGCTTATTACACATCTGCAAGATACGTTCATATTCTGACGGGTCAAGCGACGGAATCGCAACGATAACACGCTCGATTTGATGGCGTTTGGCTAATTCAGGCAGATCATCATATGAACCCAAAACAGGGATTCCACCAAGTTTTTGACCCTTTTTCTTAGAATCCTTGTCCAAAATACCAACAAGTTCTAATTCACTAGTTGGATGTTGGTAACTATCCATAAAGAGAGCTCCACCATCACCGGCACCAATCAAGAAGGTCCGACGGTGTTCTCCATCACCGCTTCCCTTTTTGCGTTTAGAGTAGATTAACTGCCAAGTAATCCGTGGTAATAAAATCAAGAAAGTACTCAACAAGATAAAGAGCACAATAAAACGGATGGAGAAGAGGGGCAAGAAGGCATAGCAGATACTATATGACAAGATACTGCTAGCAGTCACACCAAAAAAGATTTTCATAAAATCCGTAATCTTGCTGTAACGACTAATACTCGCGTTCAACCCCCAAAATCCAATCATCAATTGATAGAACAGGAAGGCCAAACTCGTATAGATAATGTAGTCAACAGGTGCTGGATTAATCAAGCCGTAGAATAAGATATAAGATACAATGATGGAAACCACCATACTCAAAATATCAAATATTCCCCAGAAAACCTGTTTTTGTTGTTTATTTAAAATTTCCACCAGATCAATCACATAATCTGTGAGTTTTTTATTCATAGAAATTTACTCCTCCTTAAAAGAGCCGAATGATTATACTCAATGAAAATCAAAGAGCAAACTAGGAAACTAGCCGCAGGCTGTACTTGAGTACGGTAAGGCGACGTTGACGCGGTTTGAAGAGATTTTCGAAGAGCATTATATTGTTATTATAACACTTTTTATCCAGTTTACGATTTGCTACAATCTTTTACTTGCTTTTTCGTAACAGTTTCATAAAAATAAACTGTCTGACAAATCCGGGACAAAGGGCAACAACCATCTGAATGGCAACACTCTTGGCATACTCCATGTAAGAAATTTGCCCTCGCTTCAGCATCCGTTGACGAGCTTGACGATAAAGTTTGAGGTAACGCAGTCCCCCACGACGCTCAAACATCCCTGCTCCGACACGAACCTTACACAAGATTTGATCCAGATTTCCAGTCTTGGCTCCTGCAGCAATCATGTTGAGCCAGAGAAGGTCATCCTCCATATAAAGCCCATCCTCATAGTTGCCTGCCTTGAGAACCATATCCTTCTTGAACATGACAGTCATGTGGTTAAAGGCACTTCTCATCCTTTGATAAGCCACAATATCTGCATGTTGAGTCGGAACACGACGGTAAGAAACAATCTCATCAGGATTGTCAATAAACTCTGCAATATGTCCACCTAATAGGTCGAGCTTGTCCTTCTCCATTAACTGAACCTGTTTCTCAAAACGGTCTGGAACAGCTATATCATCTGTATCCATACGAGCGATGATATCGTACTGACACTGCAAAACACCCTGTCGAAGAGCCAGACCCAAACCTTGATTCTGCTCAAGAGGATAGCGTTTCACTGGAATATCAGACTCAGCTTCAAGCTGGTCTAATACCTGATAGAGTTCAGGTGTCAAAGGCCCATCCTCAACCAGAACCAACTCGCTCGGTCTCAGGGTCTGATTTTGAACACTCTCAATAGCATCCTTTAAAAATGTCGGATTTTCCTTGATATAGACCGACATCAATACGCTGATTTTTTGCTTTTCAGACACAGTTTTTCTCCAATGTATAGATTTCCTTCCACTATTTTATCATAATTTTCAAGACTTTCCCATTTTTATCTTGAAAGCCCAAAACCTTACTTGACATTATAGGGAAAAAGCCTTAAAATAAGCTGTTATTAAAATCAGCTAGAAGAGGTATTATATGAAAAAGCAATCACTCTTTTTTGTTCCAGGTATTATCCTGATTGGTGTTTCCTTGCGGACTCCTTTTACTGTTTTACCCATTATATTGGGAGATATTTCGCAAGGGTTGGGAGTAGAAGTTAGTTCGCTTGGTGTCTTGACCAGCCTTCCCCTCCTCATGTTTACCCTCTTCTCGCTCTTTTCTACCCGACTGGCTCAAAAAATCGGCTTGGAGCATCTCTTCACCTACAGCCTTTTCTTCTTGACCATCGGTTCTCTCATTCGACTAATCAATCTGCCCCTGCTCTATCTAGGAACCTTGATGGTTGGGGCAAGTATCGCAGTCATCAATGTGCTGCTTCCTAGTCTTATCCAAGCCAATCAACCAAAGAAAATTGGTTTTCTGACTACCTTATATGTAACGTCTATGGGGGTTGCGACGGCTCTGGCTTCCTATCTAGCTGTGCCCATTACACAAGCCAGTTCTTGGAAAGGACTTATCATCCTCCTCACCCTGCTCTGTCTAGCAACTTTTTTGGTCTGGCTCCCAAATCACCGCTATAATCACAGACTGGCTCCACAAACCAAACAGAAAAGCAAAACAAAGGTCATGCATAATAAACAGGTATGGGCAGTGATTGTCTTTGCAGGTTTTCAATCCTTGCTCTTTTACACAGCTATGACCTGGCTACCTACCATGGCCATCCATGCAGGCCTATCCAGTCACGAAGCTGGCTTGCTGACTTCTATCTTCTCTCTGATTAGCATTCCTTTTTCAATGACCATCCCAAGCCTGACAACCAGCTTGTCTACTCGTAATCGTCAGCTCATGCTCACTTTGGTTTCACTGGCTGGCGTGGTCGGCATTTCCATGCTCTTTTTCCCAATCGGTAATTTCTTTTACTGGCTTGCCATCCATCTCCTCATCGGAACCGCAACCAGTGCCCTCTTCCCTTATCTCATGGTCAATTTTTCACTCAAGACAAGCGCTCCTGAAAAGACAGCCCAATTGTCCGGTCTATCTCAAACAGGAGGCTATATCCTAGCAGCCTTTGGGCCAACCCTATTTGGTTACAGTTTTGACCTGTTCCACTCTTGGGTGCCAGCTGTTGCTGCCCTCTTACTCGTCGATATCCTGATGACTGTGGCCCTCTTTACAGTGGACAGAGCTGATAAAATCCTCTAAACTTCTAGTTTTGGCTAGAAGTTTTTTATATATAAAAATTTTACACATTTCTCTTGACAGGGCTTTCTTTTAGATGTACAATGTATGTGTAGAAAAATTATATATAAAAATCCTACACATTAGAAAAGGAGGTTCCCCATGTACTTTCCAACATCCTCTGCCTTGATTGAATTTCTCATCTTGGCCGTACTGGAGCAGGATGATTCTTATGGTTATGAGATTAGCCAAACCATTAAGCTGATCGCTAATATCAAAGAATCTACACTCTATCCTATCCTAAAAAAATTGGAAAGCAATAGCTTTCTGACAACCTATTCTAGAGAGTTCCAAGGTCGCATGCGCAAATACTACTCCTTGACAAATGGTGGTATAGAACAGCTCGTGACCCTAAAAGATGAATGGGCACTCTATACAGACACCATTAATGGCATCATAGAAGGGAGTATCCGCCATGACAAGAACTGAATACCTGACTCAGCTAGAACTCTATCTCAAAAAACTGCCTCAGGCTGACCAAATTGAAGCCATGGACTATTTCAGAGAACTCTTTGACGATGCTGGAGTCGAGGGAGAAGAAGAACTCATCGCTAGTTTGGGAACTCCCAAAGAAGCGGCCCACGAAGTTCTCTCCAATCTCCTCGATAAAAAAATCAATGAGGCACCCGCTCAAAAGAATAACCGACAAATTTTGCATATCGCCTTGTTAGCTCTCCTTGCAGCACCCATCGGTATTCCTCTGGGAATCGCCATCCTCGTGTCCCTGTTCGCAATCCTTGTGGCAGCCTTGACTGTCATTCTAGCTTTCTTTGCGGTTTCCATACTAGGTATCATCGGCGGATTCCTATTTTTAGTTGAAAGTTTCACTGTTCTCGCCCAAGCCAAATCAGCCTTTATCTTGATTTTTGGTGCTGGTTTACTGGCTATCGGTGCTTCTTCACTAGTCTTACTAGGTATTTCCTATGTAGCTCGCTTCTTCGGTCTACTCATTGTTCGCCTGGTGCAATTTGTTCTTAAAAAAGGAAAGAGAGGTGACCAGCATGCGTAAATGGACAAAAGGATTTCTCATTTTTGGTGTTGTGACTACCGTTATCGGCTTTATCCTGCTCTTTGTAGGTATCCAATCTGACGGAATTAAGAGCCTACTTGCCATGTCCAAAGAACCTGTCTATGATAGCCGTACGGAAGAGCTAACCTTTGGCAAGGAAGTCGAAAACCTAGAAATTACTCTCCACCAACACGCGCTCACCATCACAGACTCTTTCGATGATCAAATCCACATTTCTTATCATCCATCTATTTCTGCTAACCATGATCTTGTCACAAATCAAAACGACAAAACTCTAAGCCTCACTGATAAGAAACTGTCTGAAAGTCCATTGCTCTCTTCTGGAATTGGCGGGATTCTCCATATCGCAAGTAGCTACTCTAGTCGTTTTAATGAAGTTATTCTCCAAGTTCCAAAGGGAAGAAGTCTAAAAGGGATCAACATCTCAGCAAATCGCGGTCAAACCAGTATCACTAATGCTAGTCTTGAAAATGCGACCATCAATACCAATAATAGCTATCTCCTCCGAATTGAAGGAAGTCGTATCAAAAACAGTAAACTCACAACACCAAATATTATCAATATCTTTGATACAGACCTTACAGATAGTCAGCTAGAGTCAACAGAACATCACTTCCACGCTGAAAATATCCAAGTTCACGGCAAGGTGGAATTAACTTCTAAAGACCATCTCTCAATCACTCTGACGCAAAAAGAAAGCCAACGAATTAATTGGGACATCTCAAGCAACTATGGTTCTATCTTACAAGCCACAAGAGAAAAACCTGGATCAAAATACACAGAATTAAGTAACCCATACAAAACTGAAAAAGCTGGTGTCAAGGATCAACTCATTGCTAGAGCTGATAATGATATCACTCTAGTATCCACACCAATCAGACGTTGACAAAAGCGCTTACATCTGCTACTATGGAAGCATATTTATCTAACTAAAAAGGAGGTTCTACCATGAAACAAGAATGGTTTGAAAGTAATGATTTTGTTAAATCACCAAATGAAAACAAATCAGAAGATTTATCACAAGAAATGATAGATAAAACTGAAGAAACGACAATTAATCTCGATACAGCAATTGAAAAAAATACTCAAGTAGAGGAGGAAGTCTCTCAAGCTGAAGTCGAACTGGAAAACCAGCAAGAAGAGAAAATTGAAACGCCTGAAGACAGTGAAGCAAGAACAGAAATAGAAGAAAAGAAAGCATTAGATTCTACTGAAGAAGAGTCAGACCTTTCTAAAGAAACAGAAAAAGTCACTATAGCTGAAGAGAGTCAAGAAGCACTTCCGCAGCAAAAACCAACCACGAAAGAGCCCCTTCTTATCAGTCAATCCTTAGAAAGTCCCTATATCCCCGACCAAGCTCCAAAATCTACGGATAAATGGAAAGAGCAAGTGCTTGATTTTTGGTCTTGGCTAGTGGAAGCTCTCAAATCTCCTACAAGCAGTCTTGAAACAAGTAGCACACACAGTTATACAGCCTTCCTCTTGCTCATTCTGTTTTCTGCATCCTCCTTTTTCTTTAGTATCTACCACATCAAACATGCTTACTATGGACATATAGCAAATATGCATAATCACTTCCCTGAACAATTTGCTTCATTAAATCTCTTTTCGATTATCTCTATCCTAGTAGCAACAACGCTCTTCTTCTTTTCATTCCTCTTGGGTAGTTTCGTCGTGAGACGATTTATCTACCAAGAAAAGGACTGGACGCTAGAAAAGGTTCTCCAACAATATAGTCAACTCTTGGCAATTCCAATCTTCCTCACTGCTATTGCTAGTTTCTTTGCCTTCTTTGATAGCCTGCGATTTACAGCCCTCTTGTGTGTGATTAGCATTGGAATCATTCTGCTTGCCAGTCTCCATATCATTACAAGACCAAGTCAATCAAGTGAAACCGACTCCTTCTATCAATTATTCTTGTCTGTCCTTGTGAACGGAGTTATTATCCTCCTCTTCTTTGTAGCTGAAGTGGCACTGATTGGAGATTATCTTCGTATCTTGGCCTTTCTTTAAAATTCAATCCTGTCTTTCATGGCAGGATTTTTCTATGCCAAAAAGCAAGTCGATTGACCTGCTTCTGCTTTACTCTTCTTGTGCTAATGTTTTAAAATCTTGTCCTAGGATGGGTTGTACTTCTAATTGATTGGCATCTAGTTGGTGGTAAGATGCTGATGGTAGCAACTCTAGGAATTTTGCATAGTCCAAGCGGGCAATGGCTTCATAGTCTTCTGGTTTAGAGCCATCTCCTGTAATTTGAACCAAGTCAATCTCCCATTGGACTTCCTTATCCAGCAATTGCTCAATATAGGCTGCAGGCACAAATGGTTCTCTCGGCAAAACGGTCTTGACACCTTGAGCCAGATTGTAAACGCCATGCACTTTTCCTTCTCCATCCTGATAGAAGGAAACTCTTGCAAAGTAAGCATCCGTCTCTTGAACCGCACGCACACGCGCTTCAAACTGTACCAAGCCGTCTTCCTCTAAAAAGCTTTTCAAATCCTCATGACTAAAGAAAACAGGATTAAAAATTCCTTGGCAAATCGTAAAACGAGCTGCAGTGTCTGCTAAATGGGCTTGAATACTTGCTTGGAAATAAGCTTCAAAATCAAAACCATCTAATCCTTCAATCTCAGTTCCCGTGTAAGCAAGCAGAGCATCTAAAAATGATTTGATAATCTGCCAGTCTGTCTTCGTTAGTAGGTCAGGAAGATCGACACGGTAAGCCTTTTGACCATCAGCATAACTGACCTTAAAGAGGAATTGTGATTGTCCCACTATCGCACATTCGATATACTCGAGACGGTTGAGAGGCTGACGGAGATAGACTGCATCATAGCTATGTGACTCCAAGCCATCTACCAAGGTCAAGATAGACTTGGCAGTCAAAATTTCCTGTTCTCCTAAAATGCTCTGTTTATTTGGAATAAAAAATGTTTTCGTCATAACTGGACTCCTTTGAAATCGTTTACATATAGTATACCTTATTTTCCTGAAAGATACAGAAACAAACTTTAGATTTTTGAGTAAAAAGCATAGAAAAACAGCCCCTAAGGACTGTTTAATCTTATACAGTAGCTGCTTGATCCAAGCTTTCACCGATAGCGGCTAGGCGCTCGACAACTTCAGCTTGTGTCAATTCATTTTCTGAAACATAGCGGTTACGTGGGTGAACACGGCACTCGTGTGAACATCCACGAAGGTATTTGTCTTCATTTTCTTCTGATGTCAAGATACGACGGTTACAGAATGGATTTCCACAGTTGACATAACGTTCACATGGTGTTCCATCAAACCAGTCTTTCCCTACGATGGTTGGGTTGACATGGTTAACATCTACGGCAATACGCTCGTCAAAGACGTACATTTTCCCATCCCAAAGCTCACCTTGGACTTCTGGGTCTTTACCGTAGGTTGCGATTCCTCCGTGCAATTGGCCGACATCTTTGTAGCCTTCACGGACCATCCAGCCTGAGAATTTCTCACAGCGAACGCCACCTGTACAGTAAACCACGACGCGCTTGTCCATGAATTTTTCCTTGTTATCACGAACCCATTGTGGCAACTCACGGAAGTTGCGGATATCTGGGCGGATAGCCCCACGGAAGTGTCCTAGGTCGTACTCATAATCGTTACGTGTGTCGAGGACAACTGTATCTTCGTCAAGAAGGGCTTCTTTGAACTCTTTTGGAGACAAGTAAGCACCTGTTGTTTCAAGTGGGTTGATGTCGTTGTCAAAGTCGTTGTCTTCCAAACCAAGGTGGACAATCTCTTTCTTGTAGCGAACAAACATCTTCTTAAAGGCTTGTTCTCTTTCCTCGTCAATCTTGAACCAGAGGTCTTCCATACCTGGGAGGCTGTGAACGTAGTCCATGTATTTTTGAGTTGTTTCATAGTCACCTGAAACTGTTCCGTTAATTCCCTCGTCAGCGACTAGGATACGGCCTTTAAGTCCGATTGATTTACAGAAAGCCAAGTGGTCTGCAGCAAATTGCTCTGCATTTTCAATTGGAGTGTAAAGGTAGTAAAGTAAGACACGAATATCTTTTGCCATAAGATTTGTTCTCTTTTCTATTCTTAAATTTTCAGAATTTTTCATCTATCTATACTAGTATACCTGCTTAAGAAAACGAATGCAATTTATTTGACTGGAAATTTTTAGAAAGCGACCTGTCCCTACACTTCATCAGTAGCCATAGCGAATAGCTGATAATTCTCTCAATTTTTTGATCTGCTCGGATTGATTTTCTGACAATATCAGCTTATTATCAATCAACACATGTGAGATATCAACATTCATTTGGCTCAATATAAAAGGAGTAGAAGTCCCATCGTCCTTCAATCTTCTTTGATAAATCACTAATTGATTTTTCAAGGGAGTCAATTGAGGCGTATCCTTTATATCTTCCAATAGATGATTTATGATAGTCATGGCTTCACAACGTCTTTCGCTTCCTCCTGCAAACCATTTTAATGGTGCCATTCTCATTTTCCTCCTTAAATTGAAAAGCTATCATTCCTAACTCTCGTACCAATATTTCACCCAAATACCCTGTGTAAAAAAGTCAGCAAAAATGGTAATGTCGCGAAAATATTATTAATCACATGCACCGCATAGGATGGATAAATACTCTTGGTATAGCGGGTCAAACTAGCAAAGATGATGCCAGATGTTGCAAAGACGAAGATATCTAACAAACTAGGCAGGCTTGAAAAATGAGGAAGAGCAAATAAAATTGACGGAAGAAGCAAATCAAGGCCAAATCTCGAATGCTTAAAAAAGGCGTGTTGCAGTAATCCTCTATAGATTAGCTCTTCCATAAGTGGAGTCAGAAAGAACAAAGTTATATAGATACCTAGCTCAGCAAAGTTGGTCCCACTATAACCGATCAATACAGCCCAACCTTCAGCAGTTGATTGAACATGTTTAGCTGTCTGAACGTTAAAAGAGATCTGGAGCACTACCACTAATACTGTCAAAATCGAATACCAAAGCCATTTTTTTCTTGGAATGTGAAAGAGATAACCATGACCTGTCTTAACCAGAATCCAAATCATGACTCCGCTAAATAGCAAACTCATGAGATTTTGAATCCAGACGAAATTGCCAATCTGGGAAGAAAATTGCCAATAATTTTGGACGATAAGCGTCAGCTGAGAAAGACCAAATACGAAAAATAAGTAAGAGAAAACTGCACTTATTTTGAAGACAAGCTGATACTTCTTCATATGAACTCTCCTTTGTAAACTCGAGATATCTCTAATATAAGCTATATTTTCCTAAATCCTTACTCCAAATCCTAAATGGTACTTGAGATTTCCTGAATGGTTAAATAGTGATAAAAAACATAGATATATATGCTCTTGTTTCAAAAAATCACTGCCTCCCCCAGATAAGCCTGAGGAAAACAGTGATTCAATTTTTAGGAATTAGGAATGAATACACGAAATCAATTGATCTTATGATTTTTTGTTTTTCAAGAATTCATCGTATTGTTTTTGCATTTCGTTCAATACTTTTTCGTAAGCACCTTCAGATTTCAATTTTTCCATCAATTCTGGAATAGCTTTATCTGGGTCTACAGTACCAGTGTTGATAGCTGTATCGAATTGTTGCATTGTGTTAGAGATTGCTGAGATTTCAGATTTCACACTGTCAGTGTTAAAGATGAATCCAAGCGCTGGAGATTCTTTAGCTTCAGCCAATTGTTTCTTAGAATCTTCGATTTGTTGGTCTGTAACGTTTTCGTTGATGTAAAGGATCCAGTTGTTACCAGTGTTCCATCCACCCATGTGAGTGTTTCCTTTGTATCCATCAAGAACGCGAACACGGTTTTCTTTGCCTTCAATTTTTTCCCAGTTCTTGCCTTCTGGACCATAAACAAGACCATTCAAGAGTTCTGGGTTAGTGTTCAAGAGGTTCAACACTTCCATTGATTTTTCTTTGTTCTTAGAGTTGTTTGAGATGACAAAGTTAGCAACTTGTGTTGTTTGGTTTTTCTTGATGAAGTTAGTGAATGATTTGATTTGGATATCTTTGTTAGCAACACGTGAAAGCAAACTGTTACCGTAGTCAGCTGGTCCTACTGTTTCTTCACGAACGAACCAAGTATCTTGTTGAAGGTCAAATGAAGTATCGCTTGTTGCTACGTCTTTTGGAATGTATCCAGCTTCATAGAATTTGTGAAGAGTCTTCAAGTGTTCTTTGAAACGAGGAACATCGTAACGGTTTACGATCTTAGTAGTGTCCCCTTCAAGGTCGATAACGAATGGAAGACCATTTGCTACTGGGTAGTCAAAGTTCTCAGATGGGATGAAGTTCTTAGTAACCGCAAATGGCACTACATCTGGAGCTTTTTCTTTGATTTGTTTCAAGACTGGTTCAAGTGTTTCGTATGAAGTGACACCTGAAATGTCGATACCATATTTAGCAAGAAGAGTTCCGTTGAAGGCAAAGTTTTGAGATGATGCAACGTTGGCTGCAACTGGAACAGAGTAAATTTTACCGTTTACAGTGTTACCTTTGATGTAAGCTGGGTCAAGTGCTTTATAAAGTTCTGCCCCTTCTTTCTTATACAACTCTGTCAAGTCAGCATAAGCACCTTTTTGAGCATTTACAATGTAGTTATCTGCAAAGGCGATATCATAGTTTTCACCAGATGATGTGATAACTGACATTTTCTTACCATAGTCACCCCATCCAAGATATTGGATATCCAATTTGGCACCAACTTTTTCTCCGATGATTTTGTTAGCATTTTCTAGCAATTCATCCAAGTTATCTGGTTTGTCACCAATTTGGTACATTTTGATAACAGTTTTTTCACCTGAAGCTGAGTCAGCAGCTTTTTTGTTGTTACCTGAAAGGTTCCCACAAGCAGCAAGACCTGCAGCCAAAGCGACTACGCTAGCAGATGCAAAAGCATATTTTTTCCAGTTTTTCATGATAAAAACTCCTTTTTTTATTTTTAAACTTATAAACAATGTAATGATTTTAACTTCACGCAAGGGAAGTTGGGAAATGAGAAATGTTCTTTCTCAATAAGCACTATTCTTTCACGCCACCGATAGTCAAACCTTTTACAAAGTAGCGTTGGAAGAATGGATACAAGATTGCGATTGGAAGGGTTGCAACTACAACCATAGCCATACGACCTGTTTCTTTCGGTAGAGCAACTCCCAGTTGACCAGATAGGCCGACTGCTTTTGCGATATAGTCCATATTTTGCTGGATTTGCATGAGCAAATATTGCAATGGATACAAGTTGTCACTCTTGATATAAAGAAGGGCGTTGAACCAGTCATTCCAGAAACCAAGTGCTGTTAAGAGCGTGATGGTTGCGATACCTGGTAGTGATAATGGTAAACAGATTTGGAAGAAGATCCGGGCCTCACTGGCACCATCGATACGAGCGGATTCGAGAATAGCTTCGGGAATGGTCTTCTTGAAGAAGGAACGCATCAAAACAATATTGAATGGTGAGAGAAGCATTGGAACAATCAAGGCCCAAACAGTGTCACCAAGCTGAAGTACACGAGTTACCATGATATAACCTGGTACCAAACCAGCATTGAACAACATACTAAGTAGAACGAAGATTGTAAAGAATCTGCGATACTTAAAGGTTGTCCGTGAGATAGCGTAAGCATAAGTTGTTGTGATAAAGACATTTGTCAATGTCCCAACTACGGTTACAAAGACTGAGATGAAGAGGGCTTGGAGGATTTTATCCTTAAACTGTGCCAAGAACTCAAATCCATCTAATCCAAATTGAGATGGGAAGAAGCTATATCCATTTTGGAGGATACTCTTTTCATCTGTCACCGAAATAACGATAACGAATACAAAGGGTAGGATACAAGAGAGGGCAACCAAACCAGAAATGGTACTAAAGAAGATATCTGCTTTCT
Source organism: Streptococcus mitis (assembly GCF_003942965.1). Taxonomy (GTDB): domain Bacteria; phylum Bacillota; class Bacilli; order Lactobacillales; family Streptococcaceae; genus Streptococcus; species Streptococcus mitis_BH. Next base: position 115,298 of record NZ_RJOG01000001.1, read on the forward strand.
TACTGAAGGAGTGAATGCCGACATTATCAATTTTTTCTTTTTTAATTTTCTTTTCTGCCATATTCTCCTCCTTTCTAGAACAAAGCTGAGTTTGGATCAACTCGTCTTGCAAGTAAGTTTGATAGGATAACCAGAATCAAGCCGACTACTGATTGATAGAGACCTGCCGCTGAAGCCATCCCGATATCTGCTGTCTGAGTCAAGCCATTATATACATATACGTCCAAGACATTGGTTACGTTATAAAGCTGACCAGCATTGTGGGGGATTTGGTAGAAGAGACCAAAGTCTGCACGGAAGATATTTCCGACTGCAAGGATAGTCAATACGGTTACCAGCGGTGTCAACTGCGGAATGGTGACATTGCGAATTCGTTGCCATTTGCTGGCCCCATCCACTGTCGCTGCTTCGTAGTAGGTTGGATCAATTCCCATGATTGTCGCATAGTACATGACACTGCTATATCCAAAACCTTTCCAAATACCTAGGAAAAGTAGGAGATATGGCCAGATGCCTAAGTTAGCGTAGAAATTAATTTCCTTCATTCCGATAGATTCTAGGAAATGGTTGAAGACCCCTTTATCAATGTTTAGGAAGGCATCTGTAAAGAAACTGATGATAACCCAAGATAAGAAGTAAGGGAACAACATGGAAGTTTGGAAGATCTTAACCATTCTCTTAGAACGGAGTTCACTGAGGATGATGGCAATCCCTACTGATACAATCAAACCGATAAAGATAAAGCCTAGATTGTAGAGGACAGTATTTCGAGTGATGATAAAGGCGTCTTTTGAACTAAACAAGAATCTGAAATTATCGAGTCCGACCCATTTACTATTCACGATACTATCTATAAATCCATTACTGGTCATGTGGTAGTCTTTAAAGGCAACCACGTTCCCAAATACTGGAATGTAGAAGAATAGAATCAACCAGAGTGCCCCTGGCAAAACCATCAAGAGAAAGATCCAATTGTCTCTCAAGGTTTTTGAAAACTTATTCATAATTTCCTCCCTTTTTTATTTTGATATCCATCTAAAAATTCCTTTTTAGACTTTTGATAACGATTACATTATTAGTATACTCCTATTTGAAGGTTAGGTTAAACTACTAATTATAGAAAAAACTCCACAAATTATTTTATGTGGAGTACTTGTTTAAGAAAGGGATGTTTCACGAGAAACACTCTGCTCAAGGCAAGGTGTTCTTGTTTTTATACTCAATGAAAATCAAAGAGCAAACTAGGAAGCTAGCCGCAGGTTGCTCAAAACACTGTTTTGAGGTTGCAGACGGAAGCTGACATAGTTTAAAGAGATTTTCGAAGAGTATTAAGTTGTATAAATCGTCGAAGCTGTCGCAATGGTATGCCACTGGTTGGCTGTTGTGGCTGCGAAGTTCTTGTCTGCGTAGAAGTCAGTAAATGGTAAGATTTCCACTTCTAGCTCATCGATACGGTCCAGCTGACCTGCCAGATAAGCCTCGATGCGGCTTTCTGCTCGCTTGATGCGTTGCAAGAGTCCACCCATACGGATATCAACTGTGTCCAAGCCAAAGACCTTGTTTTCTTTCATCCATTGGTGGCTAAAGAGGGCATGGAAGTGCTCAATTTGTCTTCTGAGTTCTGGTAATTCTTGTCTGGCGATTCCTTGCAGACTTTCTTTATCATCTGCTTGATAGGCTTGACGAATACGTCTTCCCACATCGACTTTGCTACTTAAAATCTGATTCAACTGGGCCTGAGTTTCAAAGAGGTAGGCATAGTTGCCAGCTTTTTCTTTAATGTCAGCAAGCGTCTCAGCAGCCTGAGCAAAGTGTGGTTTATCCTGTTCAGGTGTCATGTGCTGGTCAAGTATCGGACAGAGAACATCCTGATAAAAGACATAGCGGTTGGGATTGATCCCGCTGAGATTACCTGGTAGGTCTGGCAAGAGATTAGCTAGGTCAATCTGCATGAAATCCTCAACTGATAGACCTGTATTAGTCTTGAAATGATCAGACAAACGGTCTAGGTCATTGCGGTAGCTGAGTTCTGCCCAGATTTGCAAACTTGGTAGGACAGAAAACTGAGCTGTCTCGCCACCATTGTCTCCCCAACCCGTCACAATGACTTCTTTGATATCATTGGTACGACAAGCTTTATTGGCTTCAATAGCGATGAGACGGCTGAAATGGTTATTGGGTGTGAAACCAATCCACTTCCAAGCACCACCTGCAAAAGCAAGGTCATGGCTAATCTTGTGATGGTTGCGGAAGTTGCGATTGTATTTTTCCTCGCTATCCTGATAATAGTCCCAGTAAACCAAGGTCACACGGTCTTTGAGACGGTCTAGGTAGACGCGAGTTTCCTCTGGAATTTCCACATCACGGTCATACTGGCCATCCGCTGACATAAGTTTAAAGAACATATCGCTCCACATCTGGCAGTGGAAACCATATTTGTCAGCAATATCCAGCACGCGCTCCAAGTGTTGACACATGAGGAGACTACGATCCACAACGCCGTTTAGAATCAGGTAGCGTCCCAAACCAACCAAGTGGGCTTCGTCCATCCCGATATTGACCTTGCGAGTCTTCAGTTTAGACAGGGTGGCAAACATACCATCAATCAGGTCATAAACCTTTTCTTCGCCAATAAGGAGAATGTCCTCCACATCACGGAGCTCCTGCACTTCTTTGACACCCCATTTAACAAAGGCTGACAAGTGGGCCAAGGTCTGGATGCAAGGAACAAAGGTCATGTCAAACTGCTGGGCATAGGCTTCGATTTCCTGCAACTCCTCAGCCGAGTAGGCTCCACGAAAATAGCCAAAGTAAGGCTGCCCTTCAATCTGGTAGGTGTCTTCCATGTAAAGCTCAAAGGTTGAGTAGCCCATGAGAGCCAAGACCTCAATCATCTGCTTGGCAGAAACCACATTCAGCACCGCATTTCGAGAACAGTCTGCCATATAAGCTAAATCTTCATAAGCTGCTTGTTCCTCAATCTCTACCTTGTCACCTTCTGCTAGGGATGTTGCCAACAGGGACAAGGCACGATAAAGTTGGTGGGGTTTGCGGTAAGTTAATTGATAGTGTCCACCCTCACCCTTGATAGAGATAGAGGCTTGGTCAGACTGAGCGACAGCTACCTCTACATCTGGTAGCGAAATGTGCTTTGTCTGCAAGTCGATTGCCTGAGTTTGTTTGGAACTAAGTCCTGTAAATCTTACCATTGATTTTCCTCCTGTAACCAGTTGACAAGGGCACCGTAGAGATTGGCATCTGCGTGATAGGTGCAGGCTTGTATGACAGGTGCGACCGTGTATTCTTCGTAGATCTCGACAAAGTTATCAACAGCCTTCTTGACACCTTGAATAAAATCTGGATTTTGACTGATAGATCCTCCCAGGCTAATGACATCTGGATCAATCAGATACTGAATATTGAGCAAGCCTTGCGCCAGATTACGGTTCATGCGCTCAATGGCTTCTTGGCAAAGAACATTTCCTGCTTCGGCCTCTTGGTAAATCTTGCGACCGTCCCAATCAGTCTGACCAGATTTTTCAATCACGTAGCGCACCATATTCCCAGTTGATGCTAGTTGCGACCAGTTGTTGAGCTTTTCAGCAGGGGCAAGGGTGGTCATGTAGCCAAATTCTCCACCCAGGCCGTGGCGACCTCGATGAAGTCTACCATTGATAATCATGGCTCCGCCAATCCCTGTCCCAATCACGACACAGGCTGCATTTTCAAGTTCTGGCTGGGCTAGTAGTTCACTGAGTCCAACGCAGTTGGCATCATTTTCTAGATGGACAGGAATCTGATAAGAGCTAAGCGCCTCATACCAAGAAAATCCGTGAATGTAGGGCACCGCACTGAAGCCATCAATCACACCTGTCTCTTGATTGACCGCGCCTGGAACGCTCATAGCAATCCCGCTATAATCCTGTTCTGACAAGCGCTGGTCTAACCAAGCTAGTAAATCCTCCAAGTTTTCAGGCGTTGAGATACTTGTCTTATCTAGTATTTTCCCATCAGGAGTCAGACTGGCAAACTTAATTCCAGTTCCTCCGATATCAATCGTTGCAATGGTCATTGTTTTTACCATAAAAAGGGGCGAATCAGCAGTTAGTTCTTACCTTTTCGCCCCTCCTTTCTTTTTATGTTTACTCTTTGAAATTAAATTTCTTCTTTTTTGATGAATTCTGTACGAATCTCTTGTGGTGAAATGAGGCCTCTATGAACTGGGTATGGTCGTTCAAGTAGGTCAAGGAAGAGATGTTGACTTTCCGGTACACGTACATTTTCACTACACATATTGTAGTAGCGAAGAACATAGCCTTCTTCATTTTCAGCTACCTTAAAGGCTGTTGGACAAATTTGCGGTATGCTGAGAACAGAATGGCTCAAGAGGCTACCAGTCGCAGCCACTCCGCCTTCTTGTCTAGTAAGCTGAAGGCTGGTAAATGGTGTCTGCAAGGCTTTAGCACGACGATAGGCTGAGAAGCGTTCTTGGGCTTGGTGGCATTCAAGCGCAAACTCGACTTCAAACTCACGCAAGCATTGTGCTTCTGGTGTTGGGAAATAACCCCAGTCACCCAACTCACCTGATGCACGCAAAATAGTTACTGCAATAGTGTCGTCTCCAAGGATTTCGTATTCATTCAATCCCTTGTTGGATACAGTCACCCCTTTTTCATCGTCATACAGACTGACAAAGGCTTGTTGGTGTTGAGGATTTTCAGGATTTTCCCATGAAGCAGCTGGTTTGTTTGGTCGTGTCACCACCTCATAAATGCTTTCAGAATCATTGCTTGGACGCGTGTTGTGAGTCTTGACCAAGAGACGGATACGGTGGTCTTTGGCAGTGTTGGTAAAGCGAGTTTTAAAGCGGATTTGTGGATTATCAACGAAGACAGTCATCTCTGTTTCAAGGGGAATGCTTGTCAATTCTTCTGACCGTCCAGCCTCACGCTTCATAAATTCGATGATGCCTTTTTGCTCTTCTTCCAGTTTTTCATCGGCACTGACAGGCACGGTCAATTCATGTTTGAGCAAGATTTTAGCATAGCGAGCTGTGTTTTCCAAGACCTCGTAGCCCTTTAATTCTGCATAGATTGGCTCTGTTCCTTTTGGTTGGAAATAGATATACTCGTTTCCGATGTCACCACGGTCTTCGAAGCGGATAAAGTCTTCATAGGCTTCGTGAGTTGTCTTGTCATAGACTGTGATGTTGTCATCCACACTAACCGTTACAAATGGTGTATCAATCACTCCGTTTTGATAAATACCGTCGCGGTGTTCTTGTTCTCCTTCCAGCAATTGGAAGGTTGTCCAAGAAAGTGGCGCCAGGTGAACTGGAATGGTCACGCGCACTTGTCGAGCGATACGAGCTTGGCGGAACTTGTCTTTTGGTAAATCGTACTCAAAATTAGCCCCAAGGTCTTCGATTTTAGCCTCTACAGGACGACCATCCAAGTCCTCCACACGATAACTTGGCAAGGTAAGAGCAGCCATCTTCTTGTAGCCTTCTGTTGGGTGCAATTCCTTGAAATCACAAGTCGCCACATCAATCACTGTGCTGACAGTATCAACCTTATCATGCAAGCCTGTGTTAATGACAGTAAAGAGATAATCACTTTGAGCCTTAGCTGTAGCGATTTTGCCCTTCCACTCGTTAAGAAGATTGCTCTTAACAAAGTTTCCGACTTGATTGACCTTGGCAAAACGTGTCTCCATCTCACGGTGAACTTCGTCCACGCTACAACCACAGATACTATCATGCGGCGCATTTTGCAAAAGTGTTTTCCAAGCATAGGTCAACTGGTCCTTGTGGTTATGACCCCCAGTGATAATAGTCAAGGGTTCTACAACTTGCTCTAGGAGGTTGCTATTTTCTTGGAAGGCTTGTTTGAGATAAATACGAGATGAAGAAGTGTTGGCAAGTGTGTACCAGCCGTCTGTTTCCTGACTGGTCAACTCACCTGTAACCGTTGATAATTGCTCTGGTAGGGCACTTTCCACAGCTTGGACATATTCATCAAAAGAACTATGAACAAAGGTTACATCTGGGAAGAGTTCATTTGCCACACGAATGGCTTCACTCAAATTTTTCTGGACAGGCTGATGGTCACAGCCGTTCATCATCAACCATTGGTTGGTCGAAGCATAGTCACGCACGTCTGCCAGTTTTTGTTTCCAGAAGGTCAAGGCCTCGTCTTTATCAACTGGAATTTCATTCCCATTACTATACCAGTTGGCAAAGAGGATACCGAGGACACGACTTCCGTCCGCACCCTGCCAGTACATTTCTGAAAATTGAGAAGTAAACTGCTCATCTTCGAGGACTTGGTTGTCAAATCCAATCGGTTTCACACCACGACCAAAGGCTGCCACGTGAATGCCTGATTTTTGAAGGATTTGAGGAGCTTGTCCCATATTTCCAAAAGTATCTGGGAAGTAACCAATCTGGGTTGATTTGCCCCATTTGGCAGCTTCTTGCTGACCAATAAGAGTATTTCGGACATTGGCTTCACTTGAAATCAAATAATCATCCTGCAAGATGTAAAAGGGACCAATTTTCAATTTTCCTTCGTCAATGTAGCGTTGAACTTTGTCACGATTTTCAGGGCGAATTTGCAAGTAGTCGTCAAGGACAATAGTTTGTCCATCCAAGTGGAAACTCTTGAACTCAGGGTCATTTTCAAAGAGATCAAAGAGATTGTCAAATAATTCCACCAACTGCATACGGTGGCTTTCAAAAGGCAAGTACCACTCACGATCCCAGTGACTATGTGAGATAATATGTACGACAACATTTTCCATGAAGTAAAACCTCATTCTAAATTTAAATTTTTATTGTTAACGTTTTAAATGTAAATTTGTGATTCTTTCCAAGAATCAATTGCGTTTAAGCGTGTTCCTTAGCGGATATCCAAGTAATCCAAGACCAATTCACAGAACATCATGTTGGCCCAAGAGAACCATTCACGAGAATAAAGAGTTGGGTCATCCACGTGGAAGCTTTCGTGCATAACACCTGTACCACCATCGCAAGCAACCAGCTGGTCCAGCAAGAATTTTTTCTCTGCCCTATCTCTTGTTGTCAAACCTTGGATAGACAGAGCGATTGGCCAGATATAGCGATAGAAGGTATGAGAACTTCCGAGACCGCTAGCGTATTCTCCTTGGTAGAAGTATGGATTTTCAGGGCTCAGAATGGTACGACGAGTTGCTTGATACACTTCATCATCGACCGAACAGTAACCAATATAAGGTGCAGCCAGCAGACTTGGTACGTTTGGATCATCCATGATGCTAGCATTTCCCAAACCGTCTACTTCAAAGGCATAAATCTTTTCGCCCTTGCTGTTGCTTGTGTAGGCGTAGTTTTCGATACCTTCTTGGATCTCCGCTTTGAGACGCTTAGCATCAGCAATAACACTCTGGCTATCAGCTAGGTCTAGTTCTGCAAAGATTTCTTGAACATACCCCAAAACAACAACTGCAAACATATTTGACGGAATCAAGTAACTATACTGACAGCAGTCATCACTCGGACGAAAAGCTGACCAGGTCATGCCTGTCACTGCAAAGTCAGGGCCAAATCCATCATTTACCAAGGTGTCTTCCTTACGGTCCGTATCTCGGACAAAACGATAAGGAGAGTTCTTGTGGTCTTGTTCCACCGTCCAAAGATGGAGAATTTCCTTAGTCGCTGCGACAAAAGTCTCATCAAACTGACTAGTCTCGCCAGTCTCTTTCCAGAGGAGATAGGCCAACTGCAAAGGATAGCAAAGCGAATCCACCTCGTACTTGCGTTCCCAAATCCAGCCATTAAGGTCTGTATGGTCGGTCTCGTGGTGCCCCTTCCAGTTTTCCTCTATGTTGAAGGAGTTGGCATAAGGATCCTTGAGTACCAAGGTCATCTGACGCTTGACCAAACCTGCAATGGTCTGACGCAGGAGGGCATCTCTTTTAGCCACATGCAGGTAGGGTCTGAGTTGGGCTGTCGAATCTCGAAGCCACATAGCAGGAATATCTCCTGTGAGTACAAAGGTTGAACCATCTTCTAGGATTTCAACCGTATTGTCCAAGGTGTCGGTGTAGCAACGCTCGAAAACATCCACCCACTCTGGATGGTCCTTAGCCCGCTCTGCCACTTCATCTAGCCATTCTCTAACAATTTCTTTTGAATAAATCATCGTGCAGTATCCTCTTTCAAACAAGTTTCATTTTCAGTATATAGCTTTTGAGACAGAAAATACATACACAAATGATAGTCATTTTTCTACAAAATAGTTATCTTTGAAACTCCTTTTCTAAAGGTTCTCTTTTTCTGATATAATGTAGAAAAACAGCTAAAGGAAAGACTATGAAACCACTACTTGAAACCATCGATACCCGCTTTGGAACTGCCAGCAAGCATGCCTTTTCTCGGGGAAATACCCTGCCATACACAGGCGTGCCTTTTGGGATGAATTACTTTGTGCCCCAGACCAGTGACCAGGAGGGCTCTTGGTTTTTTGATCCACATCTGCCTATTTTTCAGGGGATTCGTTTAACCCACCAGCCCAGTCCTTGGATTGGGGACTACTCTTGGCTCCTTCTGACACCTGTCACAGGCCAGCTAGGTGGAGACAGCCTCTTCCATCGTCAGTCTTCCTATGATATGGATAAGGTCTCTTTCCAATCTCATTATCTGAAAATTTTCTCCCTGCGCTATCAGATTGAAACCCAGCTTACACCGACTTGCTACGGTGCTTCTATTCGTTTGGAGCAAAAGCAAGGCAAAGCCCTCTCCCTCTACCTTCACGCAACAGATGAACTAGCAGTAGAGCAAGTAGATAAGCGAACTCTTGCCCTGCGACAAGAAGGTAAAACTGAAACCAACAAAAATCCACTAACTATGTTCACTGCCCTGCAAATGAATACGGATATCCTTGCTATCAACCAAGAAGGTGGAGACTGGCGAATCGACCTGGCAGATAGTCATGCTGAAATTCAGCTAGCGACTTCTTTCATCTCTCACTCTCAGACTCTGCTTAATCTACCTCAAGAAGATTTTGATAGCTGTAAAGCAAATGCCCAAGCGGATTGGGAAAATCTCCTCCATCGTTTTGACATTATAGAGACAGGAGAAGCTGACCGAACCTTCTTTGATCACTGCCTTTACAGACTCTTCCTCTTCCCACAGACTTTTTATGAGGTTGATGAATCAGGGCAAGCCATCCACATAGATTTGGCTACTGGAACTGTCAAGCCTGGTGTCCTCTTCAGCAACAATGGTTTCTGGGATACCTTCCGTACCACCTTCCCCCTCTTTGCTCTTATCATACCGGAACACTACCACCGCTTCTTAGAAGGATTTCTCAATAACTACCGCGATACTGGTTTTCTTCCAAAATGGCTGGCTCCAGATGAACGGGGTATGATGCCAGGTACACTTTTAGACGGTATTATCGCAGATAGCGCCTGCAAGGACATGGCCCCTGACCTAGAAGAAGAACTCCTCCAAGCCATGCTTGAAACAGCCAGTAAGACCGACCCTCTCGGTATCAATGGCCGTCACGGACTAGAGCAATATCAAGACCTGGGATACCTCTCTACCGACCACCACGAAAGCGTCAGCCACACCCTAGACTATGCCTATAGCGATTTTTGTATCGCTAGCTGTAGCAAAAAACTAGGGAAAACAGAAATCGCTGAAACCTACAAGGTTGCATCACAAAATTACCGCCATCTATTTGACGCTGAAACAGGTTACATGCGAGCGCGTGATGGTCAAGGAAACTTCCGCCCTGACTTCTCTCCTTATAATTGGGGACGCGACTATGCCGAATGTTCAGCCATCCAAGCAACTTTAGGTGTCCTCCACGACATCCCAGGCTTGATCCAGCTTATGGGTGGAAAAGAAGCCTTTAACAACTATCTTTTAAAAGCCTGTCAGGAGGCTCCCCTCTTTGAGACAACAGGCTATGGCTACGAGATTCATGAAATGAGCGAGATGGCTACTGCTCCTTTTGGGCAACTCGCCATTTCTAACCAACCTAGCTTCCACATTCCTTATCTCTTCCGCTACAGCGATTACCCTGACTACACTGCCCTTCTCATCAAGACTCTCCGTCAGAAGGCCTTTCACCCAAGTTGGGAAGCCTATCCTGGTGATGAAGACAATGGCAGTCTCTCAGCCTGGTACATTTGGTCGGCTCTCGGATTTTATCCGACCTGTCCAGGCAAACCAAACTATGACCTCGGAATCCCTCTCTTTGACCACCTCCGAGTCTATCTTTCCAAAGAAGATAAATGGTTGGATATCCATGCTGAGCAAAACCACAGCCATTTTAACTTTGTAAAAGAATGCCGACTGGATAAAAACCTAGTATCAACTATTCAACACCAAGACCTTTTAAAAGCTGAACAACTAACCTTTACACTTAGCTGGTTACCAAGTCACTAGCTAGTAGACAAAAGAACCTTTGTATCGTGCAAAGGCTCTTTTATTTTATGAAACTTGTACTTGAAGTTGATCAACCAGTTGTCCATCAACAGTAAGATTCAGATAGAAATCCAAGGTCTTGTCAGCAGCAAAATACAGGGTTGGTAGGCACAAATCTTTTTTGCTTTCCCCTGCTTGGAATTGAAGGACTTGAATCTCGTCCTGATAGGCGACACCATGGACACCTGTCCCTGGTTGAATCGAAATCTTAACTTCCAAAGGAGTATTACTTTCGCTACGTTCAATCCTAAAATGAAGAGTCTCTCCCTTTGTCACAGCTAGACTTTTTTCTGCAAATGCTAACCCCTGAACAGCTACTGTTTGTGATAATCTCGGAGTTTTATAGAGTGAAATCTTGGTCAATACAGGCATAGATTGCGCCTCGGTAATCATCACGCGCACCTTCTGTGCCTCTACTAGCGAACCTCGCAAGAGGCGCTTATAACCAACTGTAAAGCCTGTGCCAAATTCTTGCCAGACGCCATCCATCTCTACTTGCACATGAAAAGCAGCAATTCGTTGCCCTAGCTTCAAATCCTCTCTCAACTCAATTACATCAAAAGTTTTAGGTGACCCTAAGTCGAGTTCTAACTGGATTGGCAAGCCTGCATCGCTTGCCCAAGAGCTGGTCTTAAGGCCATCTGTCAAATAGTGACAGGCAAAGTCTGCGGAAAGAGCAGGACCAGATACCTTAGCTCCCAGAGCCAAATCTTCTTTATAGAGCTCATTGCGATAGGCCGCAAATTCATAGAGACGTTCAATATCCTTTGCATCAAATAGCCCAGCTTGATTCGGCGGAATATTAAGTAGGAGCGGGGTTCCTCTCCCCACTGAGTGAAAATAGATTTCGACCAACTCCTCAAGTGACTTAGGATCCTGCTCTTCATGGTAAAACCAACCCGGTCGAATAGAGACATCTGCCTCACCGATTGAAAAAATAGTGCCTGAAGAATCTCCATGCTGAAGATAGTCCAGCTCTGCTTCTGTTCCTAGTTTGTCAGGATTCACCTTTTGCCATAGGGGGTCACCTGCATATCCTCGTTCATTGCCAATCCAGCGGATACTAGTGCCTTCTGTTGAAAAAATCAAGCAATCGCCCTGCAGGTCACGAATGGTTTCAAACCATTTTTCAAATTCATAATTGACCTTTTGAGCGCCCTCTCCTCTGGCACCATCCATCCAGACCTCAGCAAATTTCCCTTCATTTCCATAGGCAGGATTTGATAAAATCTCCTTCAGCTGAGCCAGATAATAGGCATTATAGTCCGCTTCTCGGTCCACATGATAGAGGGGGCTGTGGGCGTCCCAGGGTGATAGGTAAACCCCCATATCCATATCAAACTCTGTGGCAGCTTGGGATACTTCAAGGAGCAAATCCCCCTCTCCATTCCTCCAAGGACTGGCCTTGACCGAATAATCTGTATGAGCTGTCGGATAGAGGACAAAGCCATCGTGGTGCTTGACCACCAAAATCAACTTTTTAAAGCCCGTTTCCTTGAGCACACGCACCCATTCACGTGCGTCTAACTGTGTCGGGTTAAAACGTACAGGATCCTCCTGACCTGTCCCCCATTCCTGATTATAAAAGGTATTAGGTCCAAAATGGATAAAGGCCGCTAGTTCATCCTCTAAATAAGCTAGCTGGGCCTGACTAGGCAAGGAGCCATGCGGTTTTATTTCTCTTACCATACTATTTCCTATCTACATTTTTCTTTACTTTTTTGGCATGTACTTGCAATTCTGTTAAGGCTAGGGGACTGGTCAAGCCTTCAAATCGAAGACGAAGGGCATAAGTCTCCACCTTGTCAAATTCAAAACGAAGCTCTTCATCCTTGTCGCTTGAAACTTTTCGGATAGCTGATACAGGGCGCCAATTCTCCTCTTGCTTGAGCAGGGAATCCTTATCCAAATGGTTGGAAGTCCAAGGCAATGCAGGCTCATTCCCTATGTAATAATCAATAAAGCTAGGATCAACCGCCACGTATTCTTGATTCTCAACATAATACAAGGTCAGGTTATCCACAAATCGCGGTTTTAAAATCCCTGCATCTCCAAAAAGAATACCCACGCTGGCTTGCTCTGACTTGGTAATCCAAGTATTGGCTGTCGATTTCTTCCGAGCAATGACCTTGTCATTGAGGTAAGAGGCTGGGTGATTTGACTCTGAGTGAGAAGCAAAGACCAGAGGCAGGTTAGACCCTGTCCACTGATTGGAAATAACTTCTCCATCTACACTGGCATCTGTCACATGAATGGTGACTATTGCTGGCAACTCACAGCCCGCTACTTGTCCTGTGAGCACATATTCTCCTACCTGAGCATAGATTTGAGGCTTGAGTTCATCCCAAGTCACCTTGGCCGTATCTCGTCTGCCATCTGATAAGACTAGCTTAACTCGATCTGGTAAGTGTGGGGGTTCCTTGACAAGCGTCCAAACCCTCTCAGGCTCAATAGCGCAAATCCCTTGAACACAAACCTGAGCAGAAGCCTTTAAATCCAGACCCTCTAGCTGACCAGATACTGTAAACTCATGAAAGCCTGCTATATCTTCTTCCGAGATTGCTTCCCAAACAACCTTGACTCGTTTTGTACCCCCGAACTCATAGTCCACCAAAACTGAAGATGACATCTGTGGATAAGTCCCCTTAGCTGTATACAAGCGAAGTGGTCGTACAGAAACTGCCTGCCCTAGTGAGGTATTTTCTGCGACTTGCAAATGAGTTTGATAGGTCTCCCCTTGATAAATGGCGCGAATAGCCAAGTCGCCTGCAGACAAGCAATGAAGCACTCCCTGCTTGATAATGGCGTGGGCACTACCACTAGTCTCCCAAATCACTTCACTATTCCCCACCTTGTTCACAGGGTTATCCACAGTTTGTGGATAAAGTCCAATAGCTGGGGAATCCCCTTCTTGTAATCCTGCCTGCTTGTCCACTCGAATCTCAAACAAGCGCTTATTTTTCACTGGTTGGGTAGCCAAAGCCTCTCCCACTAAGATATCAAAACTTGCTGGCTCTAGCCCTCTGGCACTGGCCTTTACTCTTACGTGACCTGCCTGATCTAAACTCTGAACCAAAAGGACACCTCTGCCATGAAAGGCTTGCCGCTTAAACTGACCATTTTTCTGGGCTTGGTAACGTTCACGACTGGCCTGCCTGCCATTATCCACACCCACAATACGAGCAGGGCCTTCAATTTCAAAATGAAGCTGATTGAAAGCACTCGGCACCCAATTTCCAGCTTGGTCCAATACATCAAAATAGAGATAAAGGAGGTCTTGCCCATCTGGCTCCAGTTGTGATTTATCGGCATGTAACCCGATTTTGGCTGGCTTACCTGCAGTCACCACCCTATCTTCTGCTACAATCTGACCTTGACGGTCATAGGCTACAGCATTCAATTCTCCTGGTTGATAAGCCAAGCGCCATTCGAGATAGAGTTGGTCAGAACCTTCTCCCTCTTGGTATTTTCGACCGTCTGAAGTCCATTTTTCCTGAAAAGTCTTCCTACCTTGAGATTTTCCATTGAGAAATAGCTCTACAAAACCAGCATTTGAATACACTCGAACAGGGATATCCCCATACTTATCCACAACTTGTTGATAACTCTTGTGGATTTTCCAATTCCAGTGGGGCAGGATATGAACCATGGGATGCTGATCTAGGTCCAACCACTGACTTTGATAGAGATAATAGTCATTTTTAGGAATCCCTGCTGTATCCACGATCCCAAAATAAGAACTCTTGACAGGTGTGTCATTTTGATTGTGCCAAGGGGTCGGCTCACCGATATAGTCCACTCCTGTCCAAATAAACTGACCTGCGTAATCTAGCCGATTTCTATCTGCTATCCAAGAAGCTGTCGCTGTCTTCCCCCAAGGAACTCGATCATTACCATAGTCTGACTGTTCAAAATTCCGCACGCGGCGATTATCCCCAACCCATTCCTTAGCTGGGCGAAAATAGCTGTCACGCGTCCGTGTAGCCGATGAGGTTTCAGACCCATAAAGTCGCCACTTGGGATGTCTTTTGCGAATCCCATCAATATTGTCTTCTGAGTAATTCAAACCCACCACATCCAGCAAATCAGCAATCTTTTCATGACCTCCAGAACCATCGCCAAAGCGGAATTGATCCATTCCCATGGTCACAAAACGGCTATCATCAACTTCCTTGACCCTTTCTAGCAAGCGTTTGATAGTCTTCAATGAATGAGCATCGCCATTTGCTTCGCTGACTTCATTTCCCAAGGACCACATAATGAGCGCTGGGTTGTTCTTGCCACGCTCAATCATGATTCGCAAATCGTAATCTGACCAGAAATCGCCTGCTTTCGCTTCTGGATGAGTCGCTTCTTCCTCAAAAAAGCGACCATAGTCATATTCTTTCTTGCCTCCATACCAGGTATCAAAGGCTTCTTCTTGAATAAGTAGCCCCATTTTAGCAGCCACATCCAGCAAAATACTACTAGCTGGATTATGGGTGATTCGAATCGCATTGACGCCCATTTCCTTCATCTGGCGCAAGCGTCTCTCAGCAGCTGACCTATTTTCCACAGCTCCCAGCGCTCCGTAGTCATGGTGCAAACAAACCCCATGAATCTTCAACCAGCGACCATTTAGAAAGAAACCCTTATCCGCTTGCCAATCCATATAACGGTAACCAAAAGTCTCCTCTTCTTCATCAACCAAAATGCCATTTTTGTAAAGGCGAGTCTTCAATTGGTAAATGTGGGGATGATCAATATCCCAAAGCAAAGGTTGGAAAATTGATATGGCTTGTTGGAAAGAATATTTGTCCCCAGACTCAATCACTAGAGAGTCTGTCGCCTGCCAGTCTGACAGCTGTTGGCCATCATACCAGATACTCTGTTCCAAATACACCGACACGGACTGAGGTCCGTCATTTGAAACCTTACTTTCAAGCTGAGTTTCCACCCATCCATCTCTTTGTTCCTTGAGCTTGGGACTTCCTATCCTAATCCCATATAAATCCAGATGCACCGAATCTGTAATCAATAATTTTACTTCTCGATAAATACCGCTACCAGAGTACCAACGACTGCTAGGTTGCTGATTTTCCACAAAAACCGTAAGCTGGTTGGCCGTCCCATCATTTCTTAGATAAGGCGTGATATCATAAGAAAAGGGTGTATAGCCATTGGGATAATAGCCCAGCACTTGCCCGTTGATATAGACTTGGGCATTCATGTAAACTCCATCAAACAACAAACGCACCGATACAAGACTAACATCTTCTTCCAAGTAAAACTGCGTCCGGTACCAGGCCTGACCCCCATTTAGCTGACCACCCTCATTTTGCGCTGGCGAATACTGGTCAAAATCATTGTAAATACTCCAGTCGTGTGGCACTTGAATAGCCTGCCAATTTCCCCTCTGAAAATCCGGTGCCAAGGCATCCTCTTTCCCCACCTCTTGACTAAAAAACCAGTGATTTCGTAAAACTTCTTCTCTTCTCATACAAGCATTCCTCTTTAAACAAGTCTATCAATTTGACTATATCACAAAACAAAAGCGCTTTCAATATTTCCTCCATCACTCCCTAAATACTCAGAAAAGATTCTATAATTTGTGGAGGAGGATTTTAATCCTCAAAGCTACAAGGATAATACAAAAAGAGCCTGTTGCCAAGCTCTTTGTACTCAATGAAAATCAAAGAGCAAACTAGGAAACTAGCCGCAGGTTGCTCAAAACACCGTTTTGAGGTAGTAGATAAGACTGACGAAGTCAGTTACATATATCTACGGCAAGGCGACGCTGACGTGGTTTGAAGAGATTTTCGAAGAGTATTAGTCTATTATTTCTTCTCAGCACGGAGGGCTGACAAGATTTGTGTACGGATATCATCCACACCATTTGGCGTATTTGGTAAAAAGATAGTTTGATTTCCTTTAGAGGCAAAGGTATTCAAAGTATCCAAATACTGGTTGGTCAAGAGGATAGACATGATTTGTTCTTCTGTCATGCCAACATTGGCTTCCTTGAGTTCCGTGATAGACTCTGCCAATCCATCCACAATCGCCTTACGTTGTTGGGCAATCCCCACACCATGGAGGCGGTCTTTTTCTGCTTCGGCTTCAGCTGCAGTGACGATCTTAATCTTATCGGCTTCCGCCAATTCTTGCGCTGCGACCCGCTTACGTTGCGCCGCATTGATTTCATTCATGGATTGCTTAACTTCTGCATCTGGTTCGACCTTAGTAATCAAGGTTTTCACAATAATATAACCGTAAGTAGTCATTTCTTCTGCTACTTGGTGTTGAACTTCAAGGGCAATCTCATCTTTTTTCTCAAACAATTCATCCAAGGTTAATTTTGGAACAGAAGAGCGAAGAGCGTCTTCGATATAAGATTTAATCTGAGATTCTGGACGCATGAGTTTATAGTAGGCATCTGTCACGCTCTGCTCGTTGACACGGTACTGAGTCGCTACATTCATCATAACGAACACATTGTCCTTGGTCTTGGTCTCAACCACAATATCGCTTTGCAACAAGCGCAACTGAATCCGCGCTGCAATCGAGTCAATCCCAAAAGGTAAGCGAATATGAATACCGCTATTGGCAACCTTTTGGTATTTCCCAAAGCGTTCAATAATCGCCACCGACTGCTGACGAACCACATAAACTGTACTCAGTGTGACTATTACCAATAGGAGCACACAAACCACCACAAAAATCATCAAAAATGTTGCCATTATCGTGACCTCCATCATTATTTTTCCTGTATTATAGCACATTTAAAGAAGGCTGTGCAGTTTTTACTGCGGTTTTTCCTGAAATGTCAATAATTAGAGGTGAATTGTCACATTGTCGTCAAATCTCTGTCAATTTAAGTTACATATGTTATAAACCATGCTCAGAGTATTTCTAGTTATTTATCTAAGTACTATCTGAGTTTTACAAGTCATGGACAAAGAAACGAAACAAGTAACGGTTAATCCCTTTAAAAAACTCACAAAAAACATCATTGAAGTGAACCGCACTCCAATAGTTCAAGCATTAAGTGAGGTTGATAATCTACATTTGATGTGTATACTATTTTTGTTTTGTCATCGGTTACCGATTACGTTCCTTACGGTTCGTGAGAGGAGGTGAAACTAATGAGCCTTATGCCTGAGCTTGCTCTTACTATTATAGCGGATGTAATAGCAGGAATTATCTTGTATTTCGTCTGCAGATGGCTAGATGGTAAGAAATAGACCGAATGACTAGCCTATCAACACCCGTTAAATCGCTAAGATACGTCAAAAAAGCCCTTAACTACTGGCATAGTTAAGGGCTTTGATGTTCCAATGAACCTTATCCATTAAAATCATTCTAACATACAGACCCCGATATTTCAAGAGTTTTATTTATTGTTTAAAGTTCTGAAAGGTCTATAATGCAGTTAGCTATCTAGTACCCAAAAACCGACTAGCTCCTATGAACTAGTCGGTTTCTCATCAATGGGCCAACATTTCTTGGGCGATTTCTTGTCCAGATAGGTTATCTGGGTAGTAGGTTGGCCAGTTATCCATTTCTTCAAAGAGGGCTTCTTGGCTTGTGCCTCCAAAGAAGATATGGAAATGTTCTGCCTTAACTGGGGCGATATTGTGGTCACTAAACTGAACATACTTGAATTGTCCAGCATCAGCATCTGTGGCTTCAAAGAGGAAGCGCACACCACGATTTCCTTTCTTGTAAGTCAAGATTTTCTGACCAACATACTTGTAAGTATATTTCTTGCTTTGTCCACCTTGAACAAATTCCATGGTGTTATCAGTAATGTTAATCTTATTCACATCTGTCTGATAGCCTTTTGTATAGTAGGCCTTGTACTCAGCCTGAGTCATCTTACCAGTCAACTTAGCCTTGTAGTCAAAGACTTGGTCAAAGGTTCCATCTTCAAGGAAAGGATAAACTGATTGCCAGTTACCTGCATAGTCACTCAAGGTGCGGTCCTTGACATCTGCATCTTCAAAGTAACCATTTTGAACTGTCTTGGTATCCTCTGCCTTTTCAGGCTCAATTGCTGGGCCTTCTTGGTCCGTTGTTTGTTTCAGAGCCTTGAGGTTTTTCTCCATCACGGAAATGTAGTTTTCTCCATCCTTGGTGTCCTCTTCTGTCAGACTTTCTAAAGGATTGAGGACATCTGTTTTGACACCTGCCTCTTTTGAAAGTGTGTTAGCAAGGGCCTGTGAGGCATTTTCTTCAAAGTAGATATAGGCAATTTTATTTTTCTTGACATACTCTGTCAATTCTGCCAAACGAGCAGCTGATGGCTCTGCATCTGGAGAAAGTCCTGAGATTGCGACTTGTTTGAGCCCATAGTCCAAGGCAAGGTAGTTAAAGGCTGCGTGTTGAGTCACAAAGCTCTTTTGTTTGGCTTGAGACAAACCTTCTGCATAAGCCTTGTCCAAGGCTTGCAATTTTTCGATATAGGCAGCAGCATTCTTCTCAAAGGTCTCTTTTTTATCAGGATAATCTGCTGACAAGCTATTACGGATGTGCTCTACTAGTTTAATGGCACGAACTGGTGATAACCAAACATGGGGATCGTACTCATGGTGATGGCCTTCTTCTCCATGGTCATGGTCTCCCTCTTCTTCCTCACCACCTGGCAAAAGCAACATATCGCCTGTTGCCTTGATGGTTTTGACCTTTTTCTTATCCAAAGTATCTAGCAATTTAGGAACCCATGTTTCCATGTTTTCATTTTCATAAACGAAGGTATCTGCGTCTTGGATTTTGGCAACTGCCTTGGCAGACGGTTCATATTCATGGGGTTCTGTACCAGCACCGATGAGAAGTTCTACATTAGCAGTATCTCCTGCGACTTGCTTGGTAAATTCATAGACAGGGTAAAAGGTTGTCACGATATTGAGTTTGCCATCTGCCTGCTTTTGATTGGAACAAGCCACTAAAAACAAGGCACATAGACTGGCGATCAATAAGCTAATTTTTTTCACGTTAGTCTCCTATTTGATAAAACGTCTTACTAAACTAATGAGTAAAAAGACAGTTACAAAAATAATGGTAATACTTGCACTTGCAGGTGTTTCTGCATAGTAGGAAATGTAAAGTCCTGCTACCATTCCCAAAAATCCAATAGCACTGGCAAGCAGCATAACCGATTTAAAGTTTTTCCCTAGACGCAGGGCAATACTAGCTGGCAAGACCATAATGGTCGATACCAGAAGAGCTCCCGCAGCAGGAATCATAAGGGCAATGGCCACCCCCGTCACCATGTTAAAAAGAATGGACATGGTACGAACTGGCAAGCCATCCACAAAGGCCGTATCCTCATCAAAGGTCAAAATGTACATCGGACGAAGGAAGAGGAAGGTCAAAATCAAAACAACCGCCGCAATGACAAAGAGGGAAATAACCTGCTCTTCGCTGATAGTCACGATTGAACCAAAAAGATACTGGTCCAAACTCATAGAACTCGAGCTTTTACCCTTGCTCATGACAATCAGAGAAACAGCCAGACCCGTTGACATGAGGATAGCTGTCCCGATTTCCATAAAGCTCTTGTAAACCGTACGGAGATACTCCAGAAAGACCGCCGCAATCAAGACAATAGCAATAGTGGAAATAGTTGGCGAAATCCCCAGAACCAGACCAAAGGCTACACCCGAAAGCGAGACGTGGCTGAGGGTATCACTCATCAAACTCTGACGGCGCAAGATAAGGAAGGTCCCCAATACCGGCGAGAAAAGACTCATGGCAATAACGGCCAGAAAGGCACGTTGCATAAAGTCATAAGATAACAAACTAAGCATGGCCCACCTCCTGATCATTCTCATGAACATTGAAACAACGCCATGGCGAGTCTTGGTTACGGACTAGATGAATATTGCGATCCGCATAATCCTTAACTTCTTCAGGGTCATGGGTAATCATCAAAACAGCCTTGCCATGATGATGGGCGCTGTGGTGCATGAGTTCGTAAAATTCATTTTTACTTCCTGCATCCATTCCCGTTGTCGGCTCATCTAGGATAAACACATCTGGATCCGAAGCAAACATACGCGCAATCACCGCTCGCTGCTTTTGCCCTCCAGAAAGAGACCCCAAGCGTTTGTCTCGGTGTTCCCACATGCCAACTGAATCCAGACTAGCCTTGATATGCTCCTCATCATGAGCATTCAAGCGACGGAACCAGCCTTTTCGTGGATAACGACCCGACTTGACAAATTCGTAAACCGTACTTGGAAAACCCGCATTAAAACTGGCAATCTGTTGAGGAAGGTAGGCTATTCTCAATTTCTTACCCTGTGTATTTGTCTTTGAAATAGTCACCTTGCCAATGCGTGGTTGGAGGATACCAAGACTAGCCTTGATCAGTGTCGTCTTAGCTGCCCCATTCTCCCCCGTCAAGGTAACAAATTCCCCACTATCAACACTATAATTGATATGTTCAAGAACGGGCTCCTTATCATAATAGAAGGATAAATCCTCTACCGTAATATATCTCATTATTTGATTTCTCCTACTAAAGCAGTCAAAAACCGCTGGATCACTTTTTGTTCATTTGGAGTAAACTGAGTCGCCACTTGTTCATAGGTTAAAAGTGTATGCTCATGGTGATGGTGGTGCTCCTCAGCAATTGGGCGAGCCAAATCAGTCAATTGATAAAAAATCACACGCGCATCCTTCGGATCTTTAGATGTTTCCAACATCCCTTCCTTGACCAAAGACTTAATGGCCTTGGTAACTGCTGCCTGACTGACATTGAGGCGACGCGCCAATTCTGAATTTGTTAAAGATTCCTCTGACAAGAGCATGAGAATATGCTCCTGGGTATTGGTCAGGGCCACCTCGCTAGTACAATGACCTATTAGGATTTCATGCTGATTTTCTGCCTGCAAAATCACCTCATTCAAAAAGGTATCGATATCCTTCGCTAGCTGTCTCATATCTGACTCCTTTCCTTTTGGACTTCTCTTTTTAAGAGAAAATACTATTCTTTGAAATTATTTACTGGTTAATTATATCACAAACAGAATAGGAAGAAAAGACCCTAACATTACTATTTTAGATTAACTTACATCTAAAACTCACGATCAAGCCATTTCTATTCTAAATCCCCTATCCAGATTCATGAGAGACAAAATTACCTTTATCATACAGACCTTATTCACATGAAAGATCGCATCTATCTTTCCTAAACAATCCTTGTAAACACTTTATAAAAAGACAGTTGTTATAATACATACTTTTAAAGACTTTAACACTAACATTCTTATTGCTTTAAATATCAAAAAAGAGAATACCTATTCGATATTCTCTAACTTGTGACTTTTCAGTAAGCCACTACAGTCAAAACAACTTTTTGATTATCTTAAAAAGCTTACGATTCTTTAACTTCTAATAGACCAATTTCACCGTCCTCACGACGATAAATCACATTGGTTGTTTGATCTTCAACATCCACATAGATAAAGAAATCATGTCCCAACAAATCCATCTGTAAAATAGCTTCTTCCAAATCCATTGGTTTTAAATCAATTTGTTTTGAACGAACAACTCTAGACTGGACAACATTTGGATCTTCCACCAAAGCATCTGTAAATAATTGACTAGTTGCTACCTTATTTTTATTTTTACGCTCGATTTTTGTTTTATTTTTACGAATCTGACGTTCAATTTTATCGGTTACAAGGTCAATTGAACCATACATATCTTGAGACACATCTTCTGCACGAAGAGTAATTGAACCAAGTGGAATCGTCACCTCCACTTTAGCAGTTTTTTCACGATACACCTTCAAGTTAACTCGAGCATCCAACTCTTGTTCAGCTTGAAAATACTTTTCGATCTTTTCGAGTTTAGAAACTACATAATCACGAATTGCTTCTGTTACTTCTAGGTTTTCACCACGGATACTATATTTAATCATATNAGTACCTTCTTTCTAAACATTTTTGTTTTTCTNANTNNATTATAACGCTTTCATTTTNNTTTTGCAAATTTTTTCCTCATCTTACAAGGGAAAANGTTTTNACNTCCNNAGCACCNGCTTCTTCCAGCAGTTTCTTCACACGATTTATAGTTGTTCCTGTAGTATAAATATCATCTATAAGTAGTATTTTCTTAGGAATGCTGACTCCACTTTTAATAAAGAAAGGAAGTTCTGTCGCCAAGCGTTCTGAACGACTTTTAGAAGAACTAGCTCTCTCTTCTCTTTTATCTAATAAATCCAGATACTTGAAACCTGCTGCTTCAACTAAACCTTCAACCTGATTAAATCCTCTGTCAGCATATCTCTCCTTACTTAATGGAATGACTACAAATTGATACTCTTTGTACTTTTTCAACTCCTCACTTAAAAATGAAGAAAAAACTTTTCTTAAAAGGAAGTCTCTGTCAAACTTATACCGACTGAAAAAATCCTTCATAGCTTGATTGTAAGTAAAAATCGCTCTATGACTGACCTCAACTCCTTCTTTACACCAAAATTGACAATCTTGACACTTCGTTGACAAACCTATTTTCATACAGTTTGGACAGTTCTCTTCTCCAATCCTCTCAAAAGTAGAATCACAATCTAAACAAAGACAGGAGACATCATTCCTCAGAAGTAAGAGACTACTAAAAGTTAAAACAGCCTTCATAGTCTGCTCACACAATAAGCACTTCATAGCCCCGCCTCCTTATTCATCTGCTGAATTTCCATAATTGCCTTCTTGATTGAAGCATTTAACCCGTCATGGAAGAAAAACAAATCTCCTGTCGGTCTATCCATGCTTCGTCCAACTCGTCCACCAATCTGAATCAAACTAGATTTGGTAAACAGACGATGGTTGGCTTCTACTACAAAAACATCCACACAAGGGAAGGTAACTCCACGCTCCAATATCGTCGTACTGATCAGTATTGTCAGTTCTCCATCTCGAAAAGCTTGTACCTGCTCTAATCGATCCTCTGTTACAGAAGATACAAAGCCAATTTTCTCATTTGGAAATTGCTCCTGTAAGATTTCTTTTAGCTGCTCCCCTTTCTTAATTTCTGATGCAAAAATAAGCAACGGATAACCTGTCTTTCTCTGTTTCTCAATATAAGACTTTAACTTTGGTGACAAACAATTCTTATCTAAATAGCGATTAAAATCCGATAACCAAACTGGTTTAGGAATAATCAATGGATTCCCATGGAATCGTCTAGGTAAGCTCAGTCTTTTTAATTCTCCTAAACTGACTTTCCTATCTAACTCATCGGTCGAAGTCGCTGTTAAAAAGATTCTCAGTCCATTCTCCTTTACACTATTCTTGACAGCGTGGTAAAGCGTGGGATTATCAACATAAGGAAAGGCGTCAACTTCATCCACTATCAGTAAATCAAAAGCTTGATAAAACTTCAATAACTGATGGGTTGTCGCAACAACTAATGGGGTTCGGAAATAAGGTTCTGATTCTCCGTGTAGAAGGGCTATCTCACAAGCAAAATCATCTTGCAGGCGCTTATACAATTCCAAGCATACATCTATTCGAGGACTGGCCAAACACACTGCACCACCCGCATTGATCACCTTAGCTACAACTTGATAAATCATTTCTGTCTTTCCAGCCCCTGTCACCGCATGAACTAAAGTTGGCTCTTGCCTATCTACTGCTTGAATCAGTCCCTCTGACACCTTTTCTTGAAAAGGAGTTAATTGACCACGCCATTTAAGAACATCTTGTTTCGGAAAATCCTCCTGCGGAAAATAGTATAAAGCTTGATCACTCCTGACTCGCTTCATCAACAAGCACTCCCGACAATAGTAAGCACCGATGGGCAAATACCATTCTTCTAGAATAGTACTATCACAACGTTGACAGACAAGTTTCCCCTTCTCCTTTCTCATTGCTGGAAGTTTCTCTGCCAACTGACGTTCCTCTTTAGTTAATTCATTCTCAGTAAACAAACGACCGAGATAATTTGGATTTACTTTCATACTTCTTTATTCGTAAAAACCTAGCGCTTTAGATGATTTTTTAGTACAATTAAATCATGGAATTTAGAACAATTAAAGAAGACGGTCAAGTCCAAGAAGAAATCAAAAAATCCCGCTTCATCTGTCATGCTAAGCGTGTTTATAGCGAAGAAGAGGCTCGTGACTTCATCACCACCATTAAAAAAGAACACTACAAAGCGACACATAACTGCTCAGCCTTTATCATTGGAGAACGTAGTGAAATCAAACGTACAAGCGATGATGGTGAGCCTAGTGGTACTGCTGGCGTTCCCATGCTTGGGGTACTAGAAAATCACAATCTTACCAATGTCTGTGTGGTAGTGACACGCTACTTTGGTGGTATTAAACTAGGCGCTGGAGGATTGATTCGTGCTTACGCAGGCAGTGTTGCCTTAGCTGTCAAAGAAATTGGCATCATTGAAATAAAGGAACAGACTGGCATTGCTATTCAAATGTCTTATGCTCAGTACCAAGAGTATAGCAACTTTCTTAAGGAACATGATCTTACGGAACTTGAGACAAACTTTACAGATCAAGTGGATACGATGATTTATGTTAATAAAGAAGAAAAAGAAAATATTAAAGCTGCACTGGTAGAGTTTTTTCATGGAAAAGTTATCTTAACTGATCAAGGTTTACGAGAAGTTGAACTTCCTGTAAACTTAGTGTAAACAAAGGAGAAAAATATGGCATTTGGTAAATTCATTCAAGGACTCGCTGGTAACTTTAGCGAGCAAAACAAAGAAACTCTTATCAAAGAATATGGACAATATCTACTAGAAAATGAAGAAATTCAAAGTGGATATAAACTGATTCGTGACTCAATTATATTTACAAATATACGTATTATCTTTACAGATAAACAAGGCGCTACCGGTCGTAAGATGTCTATTAAATCAATCTTTTTGATGAACATTGTTAACGTTGAAATGGAAACTGCTGGAGCAGGTATAGATGATAGTGAAATTACTATTACTTATTTAGAAAATGTCTTTCTAAAAGCACATAATGAGCATTTTAGTGCTCATAAATTTGAATTCCCTAAGAAAACGGATATCGTTCCACTTTACACCTATTTATTAGAATTAGCTTATCACAATCGTTTGAAAATTAATGGCTTAGACCTGTGATATAAAAAAATCCTATCACTTCGATAGGATTTCTATATTTTACAAATGGTATAGTTAGCGTTATACTAGAAATATCTTATACAAAGAGGTATTCATATGTCTATTTATAACAATATTACTGAATTAATCGGTCAAACTCCGATTGTTAAACTCAACAACATCGTGCCAGAAGGGGCTGCGGACGTCTATGTAAAGCTTGAAGCATTCAATCCTGGTTCTTCTGTAAAAGATCGTATTGCTCTTAGCATGATTGAAAAAGCTGAACAAGACGGTATTCTGAAACCAGGTTCTACAATTGTTGAAGCAACAAGTGGAAACACTGGTATTGGACTTTCATGGGTAGGTGCTGCTAAAGGGTATAAAGTCGTCATCGTTATGCCTGAAACTATGAGTGTAGAACGACGTAAGATTATCCAAGCTTATGGCGCTGAACTCGTCCTAACTCCTGGAAGCGAGGGAATGAAAGGTGCTATTGCTAAGGCTCAAGAAATCGCTGCTGAACGTGATGGTTTCCTTCCTCTTCAATTTGACAATCCAGCTAATCCAGAAGTACACGAAAGAACAACAGGAGCTGAAATACTAGCTGCTTTCGGTAAAGATGGACTAGATGCCTTTGTTGCTGGAGTGGGTACCGGTGGAACGATTTCT
The DNA here is from genome assembly GCF_003942965.1 of Streptococcus mitis. Taxonomy (GTDB): domain Bacteria; phylum Bacillota; class Bacilli; order Lactobacillales; family Streptococcaceae; genus Streptococcus; species Streptococcus mitis_BH. Next base: position 141,513 of record NZ_RJOG01000001.1, read on the forward strand.
GGTGTTTCTCATGCACTCAAATCAGCAAATTCTAACATTCAAGTTTTTGCAGTAGAGGCAGACGAATCTGCTATTCTATCTGGTGAAAAACCTGGACCACACAAAATTCAAGGTATCTCAGCTGGATTTATTCCTGATACACTGGATACAAAGGCTTATAATGGTATCGTTCGTGTAACATCAGACGATGCACTAGCACTCGGCCGTGAAATTGGTGGAAAAGAAGGATTCCTTGTAGGGATTTCTTCAGCGGCAGCTATCTACGGAGCCATCGAGGTTGCCAAGAAATTAGGTACAGGTAAAAAAGTTCTTGCTCTAGCACCAGATAACGGTGAACGTTATCTCTCTACAGCACTCTATGAATTTGAAGTGTAGTCTCCTAAATACACTTAGCCCTTATTATAGGGCTTTTTATTTATACCTTAAAAATAGGAACATCTCCCTATAAAGATCGACTGCATAGAAAAAAGGAAGCAATTTAGCTTCCTTTTTATTATTAGTTATTCAAGGCTGCTGCCATTGTAGCTGCAACTTCAGCTTCAAAGTCGTTTGCAGCTTTCTCGATACCTTCACCAACTTCAAAGCGAGCGAACTCAACTACTGAAGCATTAACTGATTCAAGATATGCTTCAACTGTCTTGCTGTCATCCATGATGTATACTTGTGCAAGAAGTGTGTAAGCTTGGTCAACTTTAGTGTTGTCAAGCATGAAGCGATCCATTTTACCTGGGATGATTTTGTCCCAGATTTTTTCTGGTTTGCCTTCTGCAGCCAATTCAGCTTTGATGTCAGCTTCAGCTTGGGCAATCACTTCATCAGTCAATTGAGCTTTTGATCCATACTTCAAGTGTGGAAGAGCTGGTTTGTTAACCATTGCACGACTTTCGTTGTCTTGGTCGATAACGTGGTTCAATTGTGCCAACTCATCTTTAACGAATTGCTCATCCAATTCTTTATAAGAAAGAACTGTTGGTTTCATCGCTGCGATGTGCATTGACAATTGTTTAGCAAGTGCTTCGTCTCCACCTTCAACAACTGAAATAACACCGATACGTCCACCGTTATGTTGGTATGCTCCAAAGTGTTGTGCGTCTGTTTTTTCAATCAAAGCAAAGCGACGGAATGAGATTTTTTCTCCGATAGTTGCTGTTGCAGATACGTATGCAGCTTCAAGAGTTTCACCTGAAGGCATTGTCAAAGCAAGAGCTTCTTCATTGTTAGCAGGTTTTCCTTCAGCAATAACTTTAGCTGTAGTATTTACCAGTTCAACGAATTGAGCATTTTTCGCAACGAAGTCAGTTTCAGCGTTTACTTCAATAACTGCTGCAACATTACCGTTAACATAAACACCAGTCAAACCTTCTGCAGCAACACGGTCAGCTTTCTTAGCTGCCTTAGCCATACCCTTTTCACGAAGCAATTCAATCGCTTTTTCGATGTCACCGTCTGTTTCTACAAGCGCTTTTTTAGCGTCCATAACTCCGGCACCAGATTTTTCACGCAACTCTTTTACAAGTTTAGCTGTAATTTCTGCCATTTTGATTCTCCTATATTTTTTAAAAATAGGAGAGCCGGGCTAAGCCCCGCCCTCCTAGGTAATTACTATTTATATAAATTAAGCGTTGTCGCCTTCTACAACTTCAACGATTTCTTCAATTGAATCTGCTTGAGTTTCTGAAGCTACAAATTCTGCTTCAACTGCTACTGCATCTTCACCTTGACGTCCTTCGATGATAGCGTCAGCCAATTTAGCTGTGATCAATTTAACAGCGCGGATAGCGTCATCGTTAGCTGGGATGATTACATCGATATCATCTGGATCAGTGTTTGTATCAACCATCGCTACAACTGGGATTCCCAATTTTTTAGCTTCTTTAACAGCGATTTGTTCTTTATGTGGGTCAACTACGTACATAACATCTGGAATACGAGGCATATCTTCGATACCTCCCAAGAATTTTTCAAGACGTGCACGTTGTTTGTTAAGAAGTGCAACTTCTTTCTTAGGAAGAACTTCGAAAGTTCCATCTTCTTCCATGCGTTTGATTTCTTTCAAACGAGCGATACGTTTTTGGATTGTTCCCCAGTTTGTAAGAGTTCCACCCAACCAACGGTGGTTAATAAAGTATTGACCTGAACGTACTGCTTCTTCAGCAACTGCATCAGCTGCTTGTTTCTTAGTACCAACAAACAATACAACTGCATCGTTAGCTGCTGCATCACGCATGAAATCGTAAGCTTGGTCAGCGTATTTTACAGTTTGTTGTAAGTCGATAACGTGAATTCCGTTACGCTCAGTGAAGATGTATTTAGCCATCTTAGGGTTCCAGCGACGAGTTTGGTGACCAAAGTGTACACCAGCCTCAAGAAGTTGTTTCATTGAAATTACTGCCATGAGTATTTCTCCTTTTTGTTTTTTTCCTCTTCTTGACTTCAACTCGCAAAACGACCCAAGGGCAACTGTTTCACAATTCATCAAGAATGAGTATTATCGTTCACACGACAAGTTTCATTTTACCATACTTTTTCAATATTTTCAAGCTATTTTAGTAGATTTTTAAAGTAGGTAATTTCTCAAAGTAACTTCCACTTGGCTGGTCAAAGTGGAAATTAGTCTAAAACGGATTTTTATAGTGGAATTAAGTATGAGACGTCTGAGTTAGAAATGAGGTCCACTATGACAAAACAGAAACACCTTACACTTTCAGACCGTAATGATATCCAACTAAGTTTAGAGCATGGTAAAATCTTTAAAGCTATTGGACAATTCATACTAAAAACCACTACTGTTTCCAAAGAAGTCAAACAGAATAGATAGGGCAGTTTCTCTACATATGATAACTTCCCTTGCCCTTCACTCGATAAAAAGCCCTTTGTCTGTATATAGTAGATAAAATTAGTGAACTTCGTCAACGCTCTTCAGTTACCCTATTCTAACTCAAAATTATAAGAAACAAATAATTTCATCAAGCTTATCAAGCGAAATGCCTTTAGTTTACGAAACTTTGAAAACTTCAAAAAACGTATTTTTATCGCTCTGAACATCAAAAAAGAAAGGACAACATTAGTCCTTTCTCGATCTTAGCTTTTCTTCAACCCACTACAGTTACCACAAAGACATCAATACATTAATTAGGATAAATGTAACTTACTACACCTCGTGATGCTGTTGGATTGAACCACCCTCGATAATTACCAATTGGTTGAGTACCGCTACCATCATAGTTACATTCAGAAACTTGAATACGAGTTGTTGACTCAACAGCTGTAACAACAGCTACGTGGCCATAGCCACCATCATCCCAACAAGCAATTGCTCCAACTTGTGGAGTAGATCCTGTACGGAATCCTGCCGCTGCAGCACTAGCAGCCCATTGCCCACCGTTGCCCCAATAATCACCTGCCCAAGGAGCTAATGTCTTGACACCCCATGTACATTGTCCAACAGGATAACTTGAAGCATTTGTGCTATAAATTGGACGACTTATTGATTGAACAGGTGCTACCGCAGATTCCGATACCGCTTGTACCTGATCTGTTAAGTTAGTTTTTGCAGAAGCAAGAACAGACTGATGTTGACTGGCTTGCTTTTCCTTATAGGCCGCTTCTGCCGCTGCTGCTGCACGTGCTTCAGCTTCAGCTGCTGCTTTTTGCTCCAACAAACTTGCTTTTTCACCCTCAGCAGTAGCCTTTTCAGCAGCAAGATTCAATTCTGCAGCTTTCAACTCAGCTTGTTTTGTAGTTAATGTTTGAGCATCATCAGCTAGTTTTTGCTGATTCGCAATAACTGTATTAATCGCATCATTGTTTGCTACTTGTTTTTCAGAAATAGCTTTTTTATCTGACTTTTGTTGTTCCAACATCTTGTTGTTTGCAGATACAATTTCACTCATTGCAGCAACGCGTGAAATTGCTTCTGTAATTGATTTTGAGTTTACAATTGTGTTAATGTAACTTGTTGCAGCTCCATTTGTTTGAGCACTACGAGCTTGTTTTTCTAACGAATCATTTCTAGATACAATATTTTTAGAAAGCTCTGTAATTTCTCCTTCAAGCTTTTTAGATTCTGCTTGTAATCTATCATTTTCAGATTGCAAACTAGATTGCTCTGTTTGAATAGCAGAAACTTGTTCCTGAATTTGGTTAACTTGTTTTTGAGCTTCTTGTTGTTGTGCTGTTAAATTGCTAATTTTATTATCTTTAGCAGCAATTTTTTCATCAGTCGATTCTGCGTGCACAGTTGTTAAAACAGCTGCTTGAGAAATCATTACTGTACTTAGTAAAAGTGACGCTAAGATTTTTTTCTTCATATTTCGTAGATACTCCTTCTTTTAAAGACATTACTAGTATACCAAAAAAAGGCCTAATGAATATTACGCCTTTGTTACATTTTTATTTCTTTCTTATAGGTAAATCTTTTCAAAAATAAACTGAAAAATAATCATCCATATAAGGTTCAAAATCATTGATGGCACTAAACTATAGACTATAAACAAAGACATACTATCCACAGTTAAACCTACCACTATTGCAAGTATATAAGCTCCCATCTCAAATAGAAAAGTCATGACAATAATTGCCAACATTCTCGTCCAACGATTCAACAAAATAATGCTATTAAATTTATGGAGAAATGCCCCCAATAAGACGAATAGCAGAGTTGCAATCCCTATCAAGTGGAAAAAGTAAATGTCATAAACCAAACCCACTACAAAACAATAGGCTAAATAGAGATACTCTGATACTTCAATCGTCTCAAATAAGAGAAATAAAAATAGAAAATGACTAGCTAACTGCACATGGGGAAAGAATGAACCCAGAAGCTGACTAATATGGGCATCAATTAGAACAAAGAAAGGAAGCAATAAAAATACTCCAACTCGCTTCAACTGTCTCATTATGAATTCCCCACTAATTCTATCACACTCACATTATGAGTATCTGCACTCAATTTAACAGTTACTTCTCTTGTCAAATAATCTGCACTATGCGTTGTAGCAACCACTTCACCAACAGGAATATCAGCAACATTAAAGTTTCCTAATCCACCAGTGGTCACCTTATCGCCTGCACTAATATCGCTACTACTATTTAATTGGCTAATTTTAAGAACTTCATTTTCTTTATCATAGCCAACAATAATTCCATAAATTGTAGTAGAACCATGTTGAATTTTAACAGAAATCTTATCAGCATTTTCCGTATTTGTCAGAAGGTTGACCATAGTAGAGTTCTCCTCCACTTTTGAGACACTCCCAATCAAGCCACCATTTGCAATGGCTAACATGTTCTCAGAAGCCCCTTTTGATTTACCTGCATCCAGGGTCAATTCCTGCCTCCAAGATACCGGAGAACGCATAATAACATCTGCTGCTAAAATCTTTGTGGCTTGCAACTTGGACTTCATATCAAGCAATTGACGCAGTTGTTCATTTTCCGTCTTTAAACTTTCCGCCTCATTTGATTTAACTTCTAATTGGTAAATCTGTTTCTTCAAACTTTCATTTTCGTTATATGTTCGTGTCAAATGAGCCAAATCTGATTTGACAGAATCAAACCACTGAAAAGGTTTTTGCACAACCCTATCAACCAATGAGATTCCATCTCCTAATTTTGTCACAATTGTACTTGAATAAGTCGTCGCTAAGAGAGCTGACACAAGCAGAACAGTGACAAAAACAATAATGACATATTTTGATTTTTTAAAACGGTTCATATCCCTACCTTTATATCAGAAACTGTTACAGTAATTTTTTATCAATTCCTGAAAGAACTAAGATTTTAAGAAAAATAAGCAACAACCAAGTCCGAGAATAACAAGAATAGTAAGTGTATCCTTTCGAGTCCATTTCAGTTGTCGGTATTGACTTCTGCCTTTTCCCCCCTGATAACCGCGCGCTTCCATGGCAATAGCCAAGGAATCCGCACGTTTTAAACTTGTAGCAAAAAGAGGAATCAAAATGGGAATCATAGCCTTCACCTTTTGAACGATGCTCCCTTCTCCAAAATCAACTCCACGCGCTTTCTGTGCATTCATAATCCGCGTCGTATCATCCATCAAGGTTGGGACAAAACGCAAACTCATGGACAGCATCAATCCAATTTCATGGACTGGAACTTTCACACGCTTTAAAGGCGCTAATAAAGCTTCGACAGCTGACGCCAAACTTAAGGGCATGGTCGTTAAGGTTAACAAAGTTGAAAAGAAAATAATCAATACAAAGCGACAAAAAATAATTCCAGCTTGTTGCAAAGCATAATCCGTGATTCTCACAAACGAAAACTCAAATAAAACATTCCCATTAGAAATGAAAAACAGTTGAAAAATAGTTGTGAAGGCAATCAAGAAAAACATAGATTTCAAGCCCTGAATAAAGAATGAAAGAGATACTCCTGACAAGGCAATAAATATCCCTGTCGCTATAAAAAGAATTAGATTCGTCAAGGGATTATTAGCCCAAAAAACGATTAAAATCAGTAACATCATAGCAAGCAATTTGCTACGTGGATCCAATCGGTGAACAATCGAATCCCCTGGGATATAACGCCCCAAAATCATACTATCCATTTAGCGACTCCTTGAACTCCTCTATCTTAATCGGTAATCGTTTAAATGACACGCCTCTATCAGCCAATCGTTTACAAAAGGCCGTAATTTTAGGTACTCCCAACTGCACTTCTTCCATAAAGACAACATCTTGAAAGATATCACTTGGTTTACCACCCTTAACTAAACGTCCCTTTTCCATCACATAGACTTGACTTGCATATTCAGCAACATCATCCATCAAATGCGTTACCAAGACAATGGTCATCCCTGACTGGTGGAGTTTTTTGAATAAATTCATCAGATCTTTTCTTCCCAGGGGATCTAGGCCTGCTGTGGGCTCATCTAAGACTAATATGGCTGGTTCCATGGCAAGTATGCCTGCAATGGCCACACGTCTCATTTGTCCACCTGATAGCTCAAACGGGCTACGATTAAAAAGTGATTCATCAATTCCAACCAGAGCCAGTTTCTCACGCGCAATCTGCTCCGCATCTTCTTCAGAAACTCCAAAATTTTGCGGTCCAAAAGCGACGTCTTTCAAAACCGTTTCTTCAAAAATCTGATTTTCAGCAAACTGAAATACCAAACCAACCTGTTTTCTAATTTGCCGAATATCTTTATTTTTAGAAGTCGAAGTGATTAAGGTATCAAAAACTCGCACACTCCCTTGACTTGGCACCAATAAACCATTTAAGAGTTGCAAAATAGTTGATTTACCACTACCCGTGTGGCCAATTAAAGCCGTATAAGAACCATCTTCAATCGTCAAAGAAACATCTGACAAAGCTGTTGAAGCTAAGGGAGTCCCTCCTTGATACGTAAAACTCACATTTTCTAGAGCAATTCCCATAGTTTATCCTCTAGCTCACTTTCTGTCAAATAATTTTCAGGCAAATCATAGCCATTCTGGCTCAAAGAATGTTTTAATTGATTAGCAAAAGGATCGTCTAATCCAATTTGATCCAAATCATTTCGTGAGAAAAGTTCTCTTGGGCTACTAGTTGATTCAATTGACCCTTTTTTCATGACCAACACACGATCACTCATGGCGACTTCTTCCAAATCATGTGTAATGGAAATGACCGTCATATCATAGTCTTTCCGAATTCCTTTTACTGTCTCAATCAGTTCTCTACGTCCCTCAGGATCCAACATACTCGTTGCTTCATCTAAGATTAAAATAGCTGGTCTTAGGGCTACAACACCTGCAATAGCCACACGTTGCTTTTGGCCACCTGATAGACGTGCTGGCTCTCTCTTTTTAAAGTCCAACATGCCAACCAAATCCAGAGCTTCTTCCACTCTCTTTTTCATTTCTTGACGAGAAAGTCCCTGATTTTCCAAACCAAAGGCAACATCATCTTCAACAGTCGCTCCAACAAATTGATTATCTGGATTTTGAAAAACCATACCGATTTGACGACGTATGCTCCAAACATTCTCCTCAGTCAACTGTTGGCCATTGATTACAATCTCTCCGGATTCTGCTTCCAGTAAGCCATCAATTAAGCGAACCGTTGTTGATTTACCACTACCATTATGCCCTACAATCGAAAGCCATTCTCCACGTTTCACGTGAAACGTAATATCCTTCACATCATAGTATTCCTGACTTTCCTTATAGCGAAAAGAAAGATTTTTTACATCAATTACTGATTTCATTTCGAACCAAATGTCCCTTTAAATACATAGGCACTACCCTTGAAATAATCATAACCAGAGTAGATAGTGAAAAACAAGGCTACATAAAGTAGAACTTGACCAAGCAAAATCCAATGTAATAGCAAGAAAACAATGGCAAACATCTGACTAAAAGTTTTAATTTTTCCAGGCATTGCTGCTGCTAAAACTGTCCCACCAGTTTCAACTAATAAAAGTCTTAAACCTGTTACAGCCAACTCACGACAGATGATCACTGCAACAATCCAAGCTGGAGCCATACCTAACTCAATCAGCATAATAAAAGCAGACATAACTAGTAACTTATCCGCCATAGGATCTGCAAATTTGCCAAAATTACTGACCACATTCCATTTACGAGCTAAATATCCATCTAAATAGTCGGTAATACTGGCAATAGCAAATATAATAGCTGCTACTATATGACTTTCTAGCGAATTTCCTATCGTTAAAATAAAGATAAAAATAGGTATAAAGAGAATTCGACCTATTGTTAAGAGATTGGGAATTTGTTCTTTTTTCATTCGTTTTTCCTTAATTTCTAGTAAAGGTTACAGTGATTTGTCCAGTTTGAGCTGTTAATTTCGATAAATCAACAGTCTGATTATCTACTGTTAAAGCAACACCTTTGACAACACCTAAAGTAATGGTCACAGGATTTTTTGTTGAAACTGTTGTTTCTGCACTTTTATTATCCGGTGATAAGGTCACACCACCCTCAAGCTCACTTTCTGAAACACTAACCCAACTTCTAGCATCTGAAACCGATAATTGCAATTTTGCGGTTTCCTTACTTGTTTTATAAGCGATTTCTACATAATTTCCTTCACCTGATACACTTATAACTGGTTCAATATTCGAAGAGCTACTTGATGAACCACTACTTGAAGATGGAGTTACAGAACTAGTCGAACTTGTTGCTTGGACTACACTATAACTAGACGTAGATGAATTCTCCGGTTGAGTCTGGAGATAATTCCAAACATAATAAGTCACAAAAATGACAATCGATAGGGCAAAGAGTATAAAATAAAATAAAGGTAAAAATGATGTCTTATTTTTCTTACTGGAACGTCTCCTGCCTGTTAACTCGTCTTCATCAACATCTACTTCCTCATACGTAATCATGCTCCCAGAATCATAAGCATCCAAGACAATTCTCTCATCAAGCTCAACTGCCCACGCATACTTTCGTAAAAAAGAACGAGTATAAAATGGACTAGGAAGTTGATCAAAATCATCAGCTTCCATCGCCTCCAACATATCCAACTGAATTTCTGTTTTTTTGTGTAATTCTTCTAGAGTCAACCCTTGGTTGGTTCTAGCTAAACGTAAAACCTCACCAATTGTTTTTTTCCTCATACTTGTCATTCCTTCTTTCTAGTGTCTATTATGATAGGTTGCTACGATGGGAATATTGTAAAATCAACTATATCACCATCATATATTAAATGATGTCCAGCATCAAGGACATCCTCTAAATTAATTTCCTGTAAAATCTTTGGTAAATCAAAGATTGTCTCACCNTGTCCAAAAGCATCATATTGCGTTGCAATAAATTCAAGAGAGTTCATGCTACTGAAAAATTCTCCAAACATTTCTCTTTTTATAATATCTAAATGATCCTCTGTAATATCTGAATCCTTTGTAAAATTACGAATAGCCTTCCTAAACTGATGAGATAAAGCAACTGGCTCTTTTGTATCCATTGTCAACATAACAAAATGAAAGCGACTTGTTACTTCAACTTCCAGAGATAAGGACGCAACAATTTTACCTGATTCATATAATTTTTGAAAACGATCCGAAGTCCAACCAAACATCATTGCAAACAATAATTTTAATAAAATATGATGTCGATAGCAATCCGCCTCATCAACTTCTCGATTACCTCTAATCCCAATCGCTAGTTTAGGAGAAGACACTTCCATTCTCATACTGTCTGTTTGCTTTACAGCTTGTAAAACAAACTTTTCTCTTGCTACTTCCTGAACATCTAAATCTTCCAGTTCTTTTCTTTCAAAATAGTCCTGTACTTGATCCACATCAAAATTGCCAACTAAAAACAGAGACATATTTACAGGTTTGTAAAACCTTGTGAAGTTTTCTTGCAAATTAGTTAGATTGATTTGGGAAATGGACTCCTCACTGCCAACTATATCAGTTGCTAAAGGTGTGCCTGGATACAAATTCGCTAAAGTTGAAAAGAATAAACACGAATCTGGATCATCTTGATACATTTCTCGTTCTTGCTGGATAATATCCTGCTCTCTTAAAACGGAACCTTCAGTAAAGTGTGCTGATGTTACCAATTCATCAAGTAAGTCTAAATTGTCTAAAAAATGATCCGTTGCTGAAAAAAGATAACTTGTCTTTGTAAAGCTTGTAAAGGCATTACTATCTGCACCTAGACTCGTAAAAGCCGACATCAAATCGCTAGCATCTTCTCTTTCAAATAATTTATGTTCAAGAAAGTGAGCAATTCCTGCAGGATATTGTTTTACATATCCGTCAACTTCTGTGACAAGCGTATCTACCGAACCAAACTGTACAGTTACACTCCCGTAAACCTCTTTAAATTCCTTTTTAGGCAAAAGAGCAACTGTCAATCCATTTGACAAACGAGTTCGATAAACCATTTCTTTTACAGCTGGATAGTATTTTTCTTCAAAAACAACCTTTGTCATTCTATTCCTTCCATAAAGTAAATCGCCTGTAGTTTCACATTATTAGCTGCTCTACAAATAGCCTCTTTGTCAACTTGCTCGAGTTTTGCAATCCAACTTTTAAAGTCTGCTGAAGATTTTCCAAGCAAGGCATTTTGATAAGCACGTTCAATCAATGAACTTTGATTATCTTGAGAAAGCAACAGAGACCGACGAATCATTTCCTTTGTTTGCTCTAACTCAAGCTCTGTAAAATAACCTTTTTTTAAATCAAGCAGTTGATTATTCATCATTTTACGAGCCTGGTTCCGATTTTCTTGATCGATACCAGCATACATCCTCAAGAATCCACTAAATAAATCAAGCTGACTTGAAATAGTATAAGCCAATCCAGCATTTTCACGGACGTTTGTAAAGAGCTTAGAATGAGCAAATCCACCAAGTAAACCATTCATTACAATCATGGGTAAATGTTTCTCATCACCATATTCAGAAGGGCAATGATAACCCAATTCCAAAATGGATTGTCCCACATTTTTCCGAACCATACCTTCCTGAAGGATATTAGAATATGGTTGACAATACTGAACTTTTACATCTCCTTCTCGACCTTTGAAGCCAAATGATTCTAATACATTTTGAATTTCAACCTCATTAAAATCACCTAGGAAAAAGAAATCTATTCGATCATTAGCCAAAAATTCTTGGAAACAAGAATAAGAACTTTGTGGAGTTTCAACTAAAATACGATTTCGTAAATCACTATATTCCAATTGAAGACGTTCATCACAAAAAAATAATTTATCTAATTCTTTATGTGCGAAATAAAAAGAATCATCCATATCAGATGCTAAACTTGCTAGCAATTGTTTTTTCTCAATTTCAAATAAGGCCGGATCAAACCCATTATCAACTACTACGGGTGAAAAAAGAGTTTCTTTTAAAAATTCCAAAACCTGAGAAGTTAGCACATTTTTCCTACTTAAAAACTCATCACGAACATAGGTAAATGTAAATTCTACAATATGACTTTGCCCTCTTCTGAAACAATTGGTTGACATATCTGTACCGTATAGACTGGCCAAATGTCTTCTCAAATCTTGAGAAGTGGGGTACATCTGATTAGCAGTCTCTAGCATACTCGCACTCAACATGCGACCTGCAATCGTATCAAGAGATAATGGAGCGGTAAAACGCACGGTGATTTTGTTCGTTTTAAACTTTTTTGATTGGATAAAATGTGTTGAAATTCCATGCACTAACTCCATGATTGACCTCCTTATATACAGACTTCTATTATATCACGAAAACCTGAAATTTTCTTGTTCTCTGTAACACTTTTGAAATAAAAATCGCTTACATTTCTCCCTGTTTCTCTCACTATTTTTAGGAAAATATGGTATAATACCAAAGATTGAGGTGAATTATGGAATACAAATTATTTGAAGAATTTATTACCCTCCAAGCACTACTCAAAGAACTTGGAATTACACATAGCGGAGGAGCTATCAAATCATTTCTCTCTGAACATTCTGTTTACTTTAATGGAGAATTAGAGAGTCGTCGTGGTAAAAAACTTCGTATTGGCGATAAAGTTGACATCCCTGACATAAATATTGACATCTTGTTGACACAACCTACTTCTGAGGAGCAAGAGGAATATCAAGCTGATAAAGTTGAAAAAGAACGAATCGCTAAACTTGTCAAGGAGATGAATAAAGGAGTAAAAAAAGACAACTCTAAACCTACTTCATCAACCAAAAGCAAACAAGCTCCACGATTCCCTGGTAGATAATCATGTGGCTACAACACCTATCTCTCAAGACTTTTCGTAACTATAAAGAGACGAAAATAGACTTTAACCCTAAATTGAATGTCTTTTTAGGACGCAATGCGCAAGGTAAAACAAATATGTTAGAGGCTATCTATTTTTTAGCCTTAACACGTAGTCATCGGACTCGAACAGATAAAAATCTCATTCATTTTGACGAGGAACAACTTCATCTTTCAGGTCTTGTTCAAAAACAAACGGGATCCATTCCTCTCGAAATCGAACTAACACAAAAAGGGCGTGTGACAAAAGTTAATCACTTAAAACAGGCACGACTTTCAGATTACGTAGGACACATGAATGTTGTCTTATTTGCTCCGGAAGATTTANAACTAATTAAAGGAGCACCTTCAGTTCGACGAAAATTCATTGATATGGAGCTTGGACAAATTAAGCCCATCTATCTATCAGATTTAACCAATTATAACCATATCCTTAAGCAAAGAAATACCTATCTAAAATCAGCTCAAAAAATAGATGAAACCTTCCTTTCAGTACTAGATGATCAGCTAGTCGATTATGGATGTCGTGTGATGAATCACCGCTTAGATTTCATAAAAAAACTAGAATCATTTGGGCGTAAGAAACATTTTGAACTCTCTAATCAGATTGAAGAGTTGTCAATAGCCTATCAATCTTCTGTCAAGATAGCTGACAAAGAAAACTTATCAGAATCTTTCAAAATTGCTTTAGAAAAAAGTAGGTCCAGAGATTTATTTAAAAAGAATACTGGTGTTGGTCCTCATAGAGATGACATTTCTTTTTATATAAATGGGATGGATGCTAGTTTCGGAAGTCAAGGTCAACATCGTAGTCTCGTCCTTTCTATAAAATTAGCAGAAATCGAGTTGATGGAAAGTATTACTACAGAATCTCCAATATTACTGCTTGACGATGTTATGAGTGAACTTGACAACACTAGACAGTTAAAATTATTAGAAACGATTTCTCAGTCAATCCAAACCTTTATCACAACAACAAGCTTAGATCATCTTCAAAATCTGCCAGAAGATCTAAGTATCTTTACTATTCAGGATGGTAAAGTTGCTGTAAATCAAAATTGACAACATCGTAAAAGAACTCCTGTTTTCACAGGAGTTCTTTTCATTGTTTTTCACATAGAATAATTTGGTGCCTCATTCGTAATTTGTACATCATGAGGATGGCTCTCTTTCAAACCAGCACCAGACATTTCAATAAATTGAGCGTTATCGTGTAGTTCCTTAAGGTTAGCTGCACCACAGTAACCCATACCAGAGCGAATACCACCAATCATTTGGAAGACAATATCAGCTGCCGCTCCTTTATAAGCAACACGACCTTCAATTCCTTCAGGAACGAGTTTGTTTGCTTCGTTGACAGAGCCTTGGAAGTAACGATCGCTTGAACCTTTCTTCATGGCAGCGATTGATCCCATACCACGGTAAGTTTTGAATTTACGTCCTTGGAAGATTTCAGTTTCGCCTGGAGCTTCATCAGTTCCAGCAAACATAGATCCAAGCATAACAGCATTTCCACCAGCCGCAAGTGCTTTTACAATATCTCCAGAATACTTGATTCCACCGTCAGCAATGATCGTTTTACCATATTCACGCGCAACAGCTGCAGCATCGTAGATAGCCGTTACTTGCGGAACACCAACACCAGCAATAACACGAGTAGTACAGATAGAACCTGGTCCAATACCAACCTTGACAACGTCTACACCTGCTTCATAAAGAGCACGTGCACCTTCAGCAGTAGCAATATTTCCAGCAATCAAAGTACGGTCTGGGAAATGAGCACGAATCTCAGCAATTTTACGCAAGACACCTGCAGAATGACCATGCGCAGTATCAATAACAATCGCATCCGCTCCTGCCTCAAAAAGAGCCTCTGCACGTTCAAATGTATCTGAAGTAACACCTACTGCACCTGCAACTAGAAGACGACCAAACTCATCTTTAGCCGCATTTGGAAACTCAATAACTTTTTCAATATCTTTGATGGTAATCAAACCAGAAAGACGGCCTTCTTCATCTACCAACGGAAGTTTTTCAATACGGTGTTCTTGAAGAATGCTTTCAGCCGTTACAAGATCTGTACCCACAGGAGCAGTCACAAGATTTTCACTGGTCATATGGTTTGAAATTGGTTGATTATAATCTGAAATAAAACGAAGATCTCGGTTTGTCAAAATACCAACTAATTTACGATTTTCAAGTGTTTCAACAACTGGAACACCACTGATACGGTAACGTCCCATAAGCTCATCAGCTTCAGCAATTGTATGTTCAGGAGTCAAGAAGAACGGATCAATAATAACTCCATTTTCAGAACGTTTTACCTTGCGAACCTCGTCTGCTTGCTGAGCAATTGACATGTTTTTATGTATAACTCCGAGACCACCTGCACGAGCAATAGCAATGGCCATTTGACTCTCTGTTACTGTGTCCATGGCAGCGGTAATAATTGGGATATTTAAAGTCAAATTATCTGCCAATTTAGTTGTTAAATCTGCATCATTAGGCAATACATGACTTTCAGCTGGAATAAGCAATACATCATCGAAGGTAAAACCTTTTTTCAAAAATTTAGTGTCCCAATTAGACATTCGAAGTTTCCTCTTTTCTTTCTTTTTGAGCTTGACTCTTTTTATATTGTATCTATCATACCATTCTATAAAAATTTGTCAAATGTTACAGGGGTAAATAAAAAACTATCTTTTCTTCCTGATAGAAATGATAGTTTCTTGTAAAATAAACTTAGTTAAAGTAATGAAGTCCCATTGCTCCTTTAACCTCAGATAGGGTTTGACCCGCAACTTCACGCGCTCTTTCACTACCTTTTTGAAGCATGTTATAAACTTCTCCCATATCCTTAGCAAATTCGATACGGCGCTCACGAATAGGACCAAGTTCACGCTCTAATATTTCAAGTAGATAACGCTTAGTCTTAACATCACCAAGACCACCTCGTTGATAATGTTCTTTCATATCAGCAATTTCTTTAGCATCTTCTGGACGACCAAAAACATCTAGATAATGGAAGACCATATTTCCCTCAATTTTACCTGGATCTTCCACTCGAATATGATCTGGATCTGTATACATACTCATTACTTTTTTACGCAAAGTATCCGCATCATCAGCTAAATAAATACCATTATTGAGTGATTTAGACATTTTAGCATTTCCATCTAAACCAGGCAAACGCCCTGCTCTCTCATTTTCTGGATAAATACCTTCCGGCTCTACCAAGACATCACAGTTATATGCATTGTTAAAAGAACGAACAATTTCACGAGTTTGCTCAATCATTGGTTTCTGATCTGTTCCTACAGGAACATAATTGGCTTTGAAAGCTGTGATGTCAGCTGCTTGAGCGATTGGGTAAACCAAGAAGCCTGTCGGAATACTTTCTCCAAATCCTTTTTGAGAAATCTCTGTTTTGACTGTTGGATTGCGCTCCAAACGTGCTAATGAAACTAGATTCATATAGTACATAGATAGTTCAGCCAACTCTGGAATCTGACTTTGAATAAAGATAGTTGACTTACTTGGATCCAATCCAACTGCAAGATAATCCAAAGCGACATTTCCGATAGACTCTACAATTGTTTGAGGGTCTTTAGCATGATCTGTCAAGGCTTGTTGGTCAGCCAAGAACACAAACATATCATACTTATTCTCTTCCTGTAACAATACTCGATTTTTGAGACTACCGACATAATGTCCAATATGCAATTTTCCTGTTGGACGGTCTCCTGTTAAAATAATGGGTTTAGTCATTTTGTTCTCCTTCGATATAGTCCCTTCAATTATAGCATTTTTTTAATGAAATAACCGCAATTTCTCAAAATAAATCAGTCTTGCTATTTACGGATTTGTGTAAAGGATATTGTAAATCTAATTTACACAAAATTGACAGATAAAAATTTGAATATTTCTGTATTTTCTAGTAGAATAAATATATTACATATATAGGAGAAAAACATTGCTTACAGTATCTGATGTTTCACTACGTTTTAGTGATCGCAAACTTTTTGATGATGTCAATATCAAATTTACAGAAGGAAATACTTACGGATTAATCGGTGCTAATGGTGCCGGAAAGTCAACCTTTTTAAAAATTTTAGCTGGAGATATCGAACCTACTACTGGTCACATCTCTCTTGGTCCAGATGAACGTCTCTCTGTTCTTCGTCAAAATCACTTTGACTACGAAGACGAACGTGCCATTGATGTCGTTATCATGGGAAATGAAAAACTTTATAGCATCATGAAAGAGAAAGATGCTATCTACATGAAGGAAGATTTTTCAGATGAGGATGGAGTGCGTGCTGCCGAACTTGAAGGAGAGTTCGCCGAGCTTGGAGGATGGGAAGCAGAAAGTGAAGCCTCTCAACTACTTCAAAACCTAAATATCCCAGAAGAACTGCATTACCAAAATATGAGCGAATTAGCAAATGGTGAAAAAGTTAAAGTTCTCCTCGCCAAAGCACTTTTTGGTAAACCAGATGTTCTTCTTTTGGACGAGCCTACCAACGGTTTGGACATCCAATCGATTACTTGGTTGGAAGACTTCTTGATTGACTTTGATAACACCGTTATCGTAGTATCCCACGACCGTCACTTCTTAAACAAAGTATGTACTCACATGGCCGACCTTGACTTCGGAAAAATCAAACTCTATGTCGGAAACTACGACTTCTGGAAGGAATCTTCTGAGCTTGCTGCTAAATTGCTAGCAGACCGTAATGCTAAAGCAGAAGAAAAAATTAAGCAATTGCAAGAGTTCGTTGCTCGTTTCTCTGCTAATGCTTCTAAATCAAGACAAGCAACATCACGTAAGAAAATGCTTGATAAGATTGAACTTGAAGAAATTGTACCATCTAGTCGTAAATATCCATTTATCAACTTTAAAGCGGAACGTGAGATTGGTAATGATCTCTTAACAGTAGAAAATCTAACTGTAAAGATTGATGGTGAGACTATTTTAGATAATATCAGCTTTATCTTGCGTCCAGGTGATAAGACAGCGCTTATTGGACAGAATGACATCCAAACGACTGCATTAATTCGTGCAATCATGGGAGACATTGACTATGAAGGAACTGTCAAGTGGGGAGTTACTACTAGCCGTTCTTACTTACCAAAAGATAACTCGGCAGATTTTGCAGGGGGAGAGTCAATCCTTGACTGGTTGCGTCAATTCGCAAGTAAAGAAGAAGATGACAACACTTTCCTACGCGGTTTCCTTGGCCGTATGCTCTTCTCTGGAGATGAGGTTAACAAACCTGTAAATGTCTTGTCAGGGGGAGAAAAAGTTCGTGTCATGCTTTCAAAACTCATGCTCTTAAAATCAAATGTCCTTGTACTCGATGATCCAACCAATCACTTGGACTTAGAATCTATCTCAAGCTTGAACGATGGATTGAAAAACTTTAAAGAATCAATCATCTTTGCCAGCCATGACCACGAGTTTATTCAAACTCTAGCTAACCATATCATTGTCTTGTCTAAAAATGGCGTCATTGACCGTATCGATGAAACCTATGATGAATTCCTAGAAAATGCAGATGTACAAGCAAAAGTTAAAGAACTTTGGAAAGACTAAATAAAACTTCAAAACTCAGTTGGGTTAACCAGCTGAGTTTTCTAACATTTTATGAGGTAACATGAAATTATTTTTTAAAACATATTGGACCTATTTTGTTTCTTTCATCATTCCCATAATCATTATGATAGGAGTATATCTATCTCAAGGTATCTACTGGAATAGTGATACATCTCCACTATTAGGAGATGGCTTTCATCAATACGTTATTTTTGATATAGCTCTAAGAAATATCCTACACGGAAATGGTAGTTTGTTCTACACCTTTACAAGTGGCCTCGGATTGAATTTCTATGCCCTATCTAGTTATTACTTGGGTAGTTTCCTTTCACCACTAGTTTACTTTTTTGATCTAACTAATATGCCAGATGCTGTCTATCTGACAACTCTCTTAAAATTTGGATTGATTGGACTGTCAACTTACTTTAGTTTAAATAAATTATTTCAATCGATTCCTAAGCCTTTAAAACTAGCTTTATCTACTTCCTATGCTCTGATGAGTTTCACTGTCAGTCAATTAGAGATAAAAACCTGGCTAGATGTTTTTATCTTGATTCCTTTAATTATAACTGGTTTACAGCTACTTATCACTGAAAGGAAATTCCTATTGTACTTTACAAGTCTGTCAATCTTATTTATACAAAACTATTA